>JAGRFO010000190.1 GCA_020446005.1 Rhodocyclaceae bacterium
GGTCTGCCGCACATCCTGATGCGCTTCTTCACCGTGACCGACGCCAAGGAAGCCCGCAAGTCGGTGCTCTACGCCTCTGGCATCGTGGCCTACTTCTTCAACGTGGTGGCGCTGATGGGTCTCGCCGCGATCATCATCGTCGGCCAGAATCCGGACTTCTTCGAAGGCGGCACGATCGGCGGCAAGCTCATCGGTGGCGGCAACATGGTCGCGATGCACCTGGCCAAGGCGGTTGGCGGCGACTTGCTGCTCGGTTTCCTGTCGGCGGTTGCGTTTGCCACCATCCTCGCGGTGGTGTCAGGCCTGGCGCTGGCCGGTGCCTCGGCGATCGCGCACGACATCTACTCCAACGTGATCATGAAGGGGCAGGCCTCGGAAGCCGCTGAACTGCGGATGTCCAAGTTCGCCACCATCGGTCTGGGGATCGTGGCGGTGGTGCTGGGTCTGGCCTTCGAGAAGATGAACGTCGCCTTCATGGTGGCGCTGGCCTTCGGTGTGGCTGCGTCGGCTAACTTCCCGGTGCTGATCCTGTCGATGTACTGGAAAGGCCTCACCACCCGTGGGGCACTGGCCGGTGGCTATCTCGGCCTGTTCTCCGCGGTGACGCTGGTGGTGCTGTCCAAGTCGGTGTGGGTGGACGTGTTCGGCAATGCCGCACCGATCTTCCCCTACACCCAGCCGGCGCTGTTCTCGATGCCGCTGGCCTTCCTTGCAGCCTTCGTGGTATCCAACATGGACACCAGCAAGGCGGCTTCGGAAGAGCGCGGCGCCTTCGGCGACCAGTATGTCCGCGCCCAGACGGGTGTTGGCGCAGCGGAAGCTTCCGCGCACTGAGTGCCGTGTTTGCCAAACAAAAAACCGCCGGCTTGCCGGCGGTTTTTTTATGGGAACGAAAGAAGCATCGTCAGGCGGCGCGGTCCTTGGCTGACGCCGCAATCCGCGCCAGCGCCTTGCGCCCGCTGGCGATGTGAGTGCGCATGGCCTGTTCGGCGGCGTTGGCGTCGCCGTCCATCAGCGCCCTGAGAATGACCCGGTGCTCGGCTTGCGACTGCGCCACCCGACCGTCGCTGAACAGCGAGTGATGGCGCGAGAGTTTGATGACCTTGCGCAGATCGGCGATCACTTGCAGCAGCCAGCGGTTGTCGGCAATGGTCTGCAGGCGCAGGTGAAAGGCCTGGTTGGCCTCGAAGAAGGCGTCAATGTCGTGGCTGGCCGCGGCGGCTTCAAGCTGCTCGTGGATGTGCTGCAGTTGCTCGCGGTCGAAGGCCTTGGCGCGCAGGGTGGCGTCGTGCACGCAGCGCCCCTCCAGCAGCCCGAGAACGCCAAAGATTTCGTCCAGATCCCGCTCCGAGATCTCGGTCACATAACATCCGCGCCGTGGCTTGAGGGTGACCAGGCCTTCCGCCGCCAGCACTTTCAGCGCTTCGCGCAGCGGGGTGCGCGAAATACCGTAGTTTTCGGCGAGCGCCTGTTCGTCGATCCAGGTGCCGGGCTTGAGTTCGTGCGAAAAGATGCGCTCGCGCAAGCGTTCGGCGACTTCCTGGTAGAGGGCCATGGGGGCGATACGGGTCGGGCTCATTGTGGCGTGAAGTCTCCTCGCATTTGTCGTTTTTCTATTTCTATAATGGATGCGCAGACGGGGCCGGAACATGGGCGCAAGCGCACCTGAGGCTTGCGTTCATAATTATGGATAATGTATTATCCGCCCCCGAATAAGTCAAATCCCGTGCGGTGTCCGCTTTAAGGCGCTTGCTAGAAGCGCCGGTGGAGAGGGAGGGCGCAGGTACGGGGCGCCGACGGCCGCCCGCAACAGGTTTGCGGGCGGCGCTGTCGCCGTTTTGAATAACGACACGGCCTCCGGCCGGACGGTAGCAACACGAGGGAATGCGCGCGCGAGGCGTGGGCCGGTATGACTTTGTATGTAGCGATGCCGGCAAGCGCCGTTTTTGAAGATCGGTATGAGCGTTTGATCGTCGCTGGGGCGGGGCAGTGGAGCTGCCCCGCGCTGCGTGTCGTGCGTTCTCATGCACCGGACGGCGGAGCCCGCCGGCGGTCAGCCTAAAGTGAGGGAAAGATGTCAAAGACGCCTGAAATGCCCCAGGTCAGCCTGGATGATTGGACTCGTGCTGCCGCCAAGAATGCGCCGGGGAACGATCCCGCGGCGCTCAACTGGGTGACGCCGGAGGGGATTAAGGTCAAGCCGCTCTACACTGCGGCAGATACGGCCGACCTCCAGTTCGCCAACACCTTGCCGGGCTTCGAGCCCTTCGTGCGCGGCCCGCAGGCAACCATGTACGCGGGCCGTCCCTGGACCATCCGGCAGTACGCTGGCTTCTCGACCGCCGAGGCCTCCAACGCGTTCTATCGCAAGGCGCTGGCCGCCGGGGCGCAGGGGGTGTCGGTGGCTTTCGACCTAGCGACCCACCGCGGCTACGACTCGGACAATCCGCGGGTGACCGGCGACGTCGGCAAGGCCGGGGTGGCGATCGATTCGGTCGAGGACATGAAGATCCTGTTCGAC
>JAGRFO010000191.1 GCA_020446005.1 Rhodocyclaceae bacterium
AGATGATGATCATGAACCCGCTCTCCGGCGGTGGTCTCAAGGGCCTGTTCTCGACCCACCCGGCCACCGAAGAGCGCATCGCCCGGCTGCGCGCGATGGCCTGATCGTCCAACCCGGCGCCCTCCAGCGATCACGCGCGGTCACCTGGCCGCGCGTTTTTTATTGCCGCCGCTCATGCTTTAATCCGGATTCTTCCGTTTCCGCGACAAGGCCATGAGCGCACCGATTTCACCTTCCGACGAGACCGCCGCACGCGGCGAATGGGCCGACTACGCGGTGCTGGTGGTGGATGACGAAATCGGGATGTGCAACTTCCTGTCGCGCGCGCTGAGCGCCCGCGGCTGCCAGGTGGAGGTGGCGGAGACCGCCGAGGCGGCGGCCGAGGTGCTGGCCGGCGCGCATTTCGACCTCATCATCCTCGACATCGCGCTGCCCGGCAAAGCCGGCATCGAGTGGCTGCACGAGCTGCGCGCCGGGGCCTACACCGGCGACGTGGTGCTGATCACCGCCTTCGCCGACATCGACAGCGCGATCAACGCGCTGCGCGCCGGGGCGGCCGATTTCATCCTCAAACCCTTCCGCGTGGACCAGATTCTCAACTCCCTGCAGCGCTGTTTCGAGCGCGCCCGGCTGGCCCGCGAAAACTACGTGCTGCGCCGCGAAGTGGCCGGCCTGTCGGGCGATGCCGGGCTGGTTGGCGCGTCGCAGGCGATGCGTCAGGTGTGCAGCCTGATCAAGCGCGTGGCCCCCACCCCGAGCACAGTGCTGATCCAGGGCGAATCCGGCGTCGGCAAGGAACTGGCCGCTCGCGCGCTGCACAACCTCAGCCCGCGCGCGGCGCGCTCTTTCGTGCCGATCAACTGCGCCGCGGTGTCCTCCGAGCTGATCGAGAGCGAGCTATTCGGCCACGTCAAGGGCGCCTTCACCGGCGCCAGCGACAACCGCAACGGCCTGTTTACCTATGCCAACGGCGGCACGCTGTTTCTCGACGAGATCGGCGAGCTCCCGCTGGCGATGCAGACCAAGCTGCTGCGTGCGCTGGAGGAACAGCGGGTGCGTCCGGTCGGCTCGACCAAGGAGATTCCGGTCGACGTGCGGGTGATTGCCGCCACCAACCGCGCGCTGTTCGCCGATGTCGAAGCCGGCCGGTTCCGCAAGGATCTGTACTACCGCCTCGACGTCCTCACCCTGTCCATCGCGCCGCTGCGCGAGCGGGTGGAGGACATCGTCCCGCTGGCGCGCCACTTCAATCATCAACTCGCCCCGCGCCTCGGCCTGCCGCCGCTGGACATCACCCCCGAAGTGGCCGGGCGGCTGGTCGGCTACGCCTGGCCGGGCAACGCCCGCGAGCTGCGCAACTTCATCGAGCGGGCGCTGATTCTGGGTCACTTCCCGGTCGAAGGCGGTGGCGCCGGGGCGACCTGCAAGGACATGCCGCTGACCCTCGCCGAGGTCGAGCGCCAGCACATTCTGGCGGTGCTCGCCCAATGCGACGGCAACAAGACCCAGGCCGCCGGGCTGCTGGGCGTGTCGCGCAAAACCCTTGAGCGCAAGTGCGCCGAGTGGGGCGTGGCCGAGCACTGAGCGCGCATGTTCAAGGCCCTGTTCCAGCCGGTCAGCCGCTCGGTGCGGGCCAAGCTGCTGATGCTCGTGCTGGCGCCGCTGCTGGTCGGGGTGCCGGTCTTGCTGGGGCTGGTGTGGACCTGGGGCAACGAGGCTTACCAGCGCCTGCTGACCTTCAAGATCCAGGCCGACCTGATCATCGCCCACGAGTACTTCGACCGCGTCCGTCAGGGGGTCGGCAACGACCTGCGGGCGCTGGCCGAATCGCAGCGGCTGGCCAAGCACTTTCCGTTCCGCGATGAGGTGCCGCTGAGCGCCCTGCTCGATGGCATGCTGGCGCGCTACCAGGTCGACTTCCTGCACGTGCTCGACCCCGCCGGCCGGCCGCTGGCCAGTGCGCGGGGCGCGCGCGCCGCCTTGCCGGATCGCGCCCACTGGCCGGTGGTGACCTCGGCGAGCGCGGGCCTGGCGCATACCGCGATCGAGGTCTTCACCCCCGACGAGCTGGCGGCCATCGACCCGCGCCTGAGCGCCCGCGCCCACATCCGGCTGGTGCCGACCGCGGCGGCGCGGCCGGACGACCGGGTCAGCGAGGAGCGCGGGCTGATGATCCACTCCGCGGTGCCGATCCACGATGCCGCCGGCGTCCTCGTCGGGGTGCTCGAAGGCGGCGTGCTGCTCAACGGCAACCTGGGCATCGTCGACCGCATCAACGCCATCGTCTATCGCGAGGGCTCGCTGCCGCTGGGCAGCAAGGGCACCGCCACCCTGTTTCTCGGCGACACTCGGGTCACCACCAACGTGCACCTGTTCGGCGGCGAGCGCGCGCTCGGCACCCGGGTGTCAGAGGTGGTCTATCGCCACGTGATCGACGAAGGGCAGCTCTGGCACGGCACCGCGTTCGTGGTCAATGACCACTACGTGTCGGGTTACGAGCCCTTCGTGGATAGCGCCGGGCGCAACGTCGGGATGCTCTACGTCGGCTTTCTGGAAGCCCCCTTCCGTGCCGCCAAGCACATCGCGATGGGCGTGCTGTTTGCCATTTTCGTGGTCATCTCGGTGCTCGGCAGCGTGCTCTCGCTGCGCTGGGCGCGCAGTATCTTTCGCCCCATCGAGCGCATGAACACCGTGATCCAGGCGGTCGAGGGGGGGGACAGCGCGGCCCGCGTCGGGGCGCTCGCCAGCCGCGACGAGCTGGGCCGGCTGGCGACCGAGTTCGACGCCCTGCTCGACACTCTGGCGAGCAAGCGCGAGCAGCTCGAACGCTGGGCCGACGAGCTCGACCGCAAGGTGGCCGAGCGCACCGTCGAGCTGGCCGATGCCAACGCCACCCTGCGTCACGCCCAGCAGCAGCTGGTGATGAGCGAAAAGCTCGCCGCGGTGGGCGAGCTGACCGCCGGCGTGGCGCACGAGATCAACAACCCGGTGGCGGTGATCCAGGGCAACATCGACGTCCTCAGCCATGCGCTCGGCGATGCCGCCGCGCCGGTGCGCGAGGAGATCCGGCTGATTCACGAACAGACCGACCGCATCCGCCAGATCGTCACCCGCCTGCTCCAGTTCGCCCGCCCCGCGGAGTTCGCCGGCTACACCGAGCCGGTCGGGATCGCCGGGGTGGTGGCCGATTGCGTGGTGCTGGCCGGCCACACCTTCGACAAGCGCAAGGTCGAGGTGGTCGAGGCGCATGCCGCCACCCAATCCGTCGAGATCAACCGCAGCGAGCTGCAGCAGGTGCTGATCAACCTGATCGTCAACGCCGTCCAGGCGATGCCGGAGGGTGGCACGATCACCTTGTCGAGCGAGGACTGGTGCGAGGCGGGCGAGGCGGTCGGCGCGGTGATCCACGTGCGCGACACCGGGCCGGGGATTCCCGCGGAGGCGCTCGAGCGCATCTTCGACGCCTTCTACACCACCAAGAAGGGCAGCGGCACCGGGCTCGGGCTGTCGATCAGCCAGACCATCGTCCAGCGCTATGGCGGGCACATTAGCGTGGAGAGTCCGTCGGGCGCCGGCGCGGTGTTCTCCGTGTGGCTGCGCAGCGCCGCGCAGTTCGACGAGAGCCCCAATGCGCCGGGCTTCCAGGCCCGCTGGGGACGCGGCGAGGGGTGAGACATTGTGTCCCGCCAAACCCGGCTTGTCGGACAAATTGTCCCGCCAGCGGGCGCTGTGGATTCTTAATCCATTGATTTTCAATGTCTTGTGTTCTGGCATGAAGCCTGCGTTAGGGCTTGTCTGAAAAAGCGGAGCGCACGTTCGACATTCCGCACGCCAAGCGTTGTCCACTCCGGTGAACAACGCCAAGAGGGAGACAACTTGAATTCAACCCAAGGCACGCATCCTGCGGCCACCCTCGTTTGCCGCTGTCAGGGACGCATCGCCGACGCTGCGGCGGCGCTTGCTGTGGCCAGCGTCGAGGACGGGTCGGTGGCGGTGGTCGATCGGCTGTGCCGCGGCGGCGATTCGCACGGCGCCGCGCAGATCGGCTGTCATCGCGAGGCGCCGCTGCTCGGCGCGCAGGCCGATGAAGATGTGCCGCTGCGATTTTTCCCGGCGCGCGAATACGCCGCTGGTGGCGCTGCCGCCGCGCCACGGCTGGCCGCGTTGATCGCGATGGCGCAGTTGCCCGCGCCGCCACCGGTGGACGCTGTGAGCTACGTCAGTCGCGGCCGGGTGGCGATCCTCGGGGCCGGGCCGCTCGCGCTGGCATGGGCGCAGCGTCTGCACGGCAAGGCTGACGGGCAGTTGCAGGTCACGGTGTTCGCCGAAGATGAGTCGCCGCTGCCAGCGCAGACGCCGCGCCGGGTGCCGGTGCACCGCGCGCGTGAGGTGGCGTTCGAGGGCTGGCTGGGCGCGTTCCAGATTGACTGGACGCCCGCCAACGCCGTCGATGCCGCGGCCTGTACCGGCTGCGGCGCCTGTATCGCGTCCTGTAGCTCCGACGCGATCGTGCGCGACGGCGTCGCTGCCTACGTCGACGCCAGCCGCTGCAACGACAAGCGCCGCTGCGTCGAGGTGTGCGAGGTGGGCGCGATCGACTTCGCCTTCACCCCGCGCCGCGCCGAATTCGATGTGGTGCTCGATCTGGCCGACCGGCC
>JAGRFO010000018.1:0-1134 GCA_020446005.1 Rhodocyclaceae bacterium
AGCCCGGCGAGGGTGGCGATGCGCAGCACCACGTCGTTTCGCAGGCGCTCGGAGAAGTTCTTGAGGATTTCGCCGGCCTGGTCGTACTCGAGGTGCACCAGAATGGTGGCGATGATCTGCGGGTGTTCGTTCTTGATCAGGTCGGCGGCGGTGGCGGCATCCATCCACTTGAGGCTCTCGATGCCGGCGGTGTCCGAGCCCTGCAGCACGCGCGAGATGATGTGCGCGGCGCGATCGTCGCCCAGCGCCTTGGTCAGCATCTCGCGGATCTGGTCCTCGTCCGCCTCCACCGGCGAGCCCTTGCCGGAATGACTGTCGAGCTCGTCGAGCAGCGGCTCGACCTTGGAGCGCGGGCTCGAGGGCAGCTTGGCCATGGTCGAGCCGAGGCGCTGGACTTCCTTCGGGCCCAGATGCTTGAGCACCTCGGCGGCCTCGGAGGAGCCGAGCGAGAGCAGCAGCAGGGCGCTTTTCTCGACGCCGTCATCCGCGCTCATTTGCGTGCCTCCTCACCGACGCCCATCCATTCCTTGATCAGGTTGGCGACCATTTTCGGATCGTCGCGGGCCTGTTCGCGCGCCCGCGCCAGCTTGGCTTCGTAGCTGGACGGGGGTTTGGACGACGACAGGGTGGTGCGCACCCCGTCCTCGTCGACCTCTTCCTCGTCCGACCCGCCGGCGCCGGCCTGGGTGGCCTCGTCCTCGTCATCGCGCGGCGGCGGGGTGATCGACTTCATGAGCGGCTTGATGACCCCGAAGGCGGCGTAGGCCAGCACCCCCAGCACCAGCAGATAGCGCAGCGCCTGCTTGCCGATGTCGATGATCTCGGGGTCTTTCCACAGCGGCAGTTCCGGCGTCTCCTCGATCAGGTCGGGGGCGAACTCGCTGGTCGCGACGTTGAGGCTGTCGCCGCGATCGGCGCTGAAGCCGACCGCCTCGCGCACCAGATTGTTGATCCGCTCGACTTCGGCGTCGGTCGGCGGGGTGGTGGTGGTGCGGCCGTTGTTGTCGGTCTTGCTGCGGTGATTGACCACCACCGCCACCGACAGCCGCTTGATCGCCCCCATCGCCCGGGTGGTGTGCTGGATGGTCCGGTCGACTTCGTAATTGATGGTGCTGTTGCTGTTCCGGCTCTGGA
>JAGRFO010000018.1:1205-1335 GCA_020446005.1 Rhodocyclaceae bacterium
GCGCCAGGCACGCCGCCCGTGCTGGGGCTGCCGGTCACCGATTCGCTGCTTTGCTGCGAGCGGATCGCCTGCTGCTGTTCCGGGTTGGGCTTGTACACCTCGTCGGTCTGCTCGACCCGGTTGAAGTCGA
>JAGRFO010000018.1:1477-3331 GCA_020446005.1 Rhodocyclaceae bacterium
TTCTTGCTGGTGAGCAGCTTGCCGGTTTCGTCGATTACGCTGACGCTCTCGTTGCTCATGTTCGGCACGCTGGAAGCGACCAGATGGACGATCCCGGCCACCTGCGCGGCGTCCAGATTGCGGCCTGGATGGAGATTGACGAACACCGAGGCGGTCGGGGTCTTGTCGTCGCGCAGGAAGGCGGTGCGCTTGGGAATCGCCAGATGGACGCGCGCGCCGGCCACCGAGCCGATCGCCTGGATGGTGCGCGACAGCTCGCCTTCAAGGCCGCGCTGGTAATTGATCTGCTCGTGAAACTGCGACACCCCGAGCTTCTGGTTTTCCATCAGCTCGAAGCCGACCATGCCGCCGCGCGGCAGGCCCTGCGCCGCCAGTTGCAGGCGGATGTCGTGCACCCGGTCGCCCGGCACCATGATCGCGCCGCCGCCGGAGGTGAACTTGTAGGGCACGTTCTGCGCCTGCAGGGCGGTCACGATCGCGCCGCCGTCGCGCTCCTCAAGATTGGAGAAGAGGATCGCGTAGTCCTGCGTGCGGCTCCACAGCAACACCCCGACCACCAGGGCAATCGCCGTCGCCAGCGCCATCAGCATCGCCATTTTCTGGCGGCCGGGCAGGTTGAAGAAGTTCTGCAGGGTCTGCTGCAGCGCCGAGGCGGGCGCGGTTGCAGCGTTTTGCGCGGTGGCCATGGACGGTGTCCTTCGCAGGTTCGCTTTTTTCGATGAACGCATTCTGGGCGCACGGGTGTAAAACCGATGGGGTGAAAAGCGGCAGTTTTTGCCGCCTATTTGCCGCCTCAAAGCCCGGTGTGCACCCGTAGGCTTCGCAGTGTGGAAAAAAGTGACCCGTCAATGAACGCGACCGCCGCCCCTCCGCTCGACGCCGCCCAGCTGGCCGAAGCCTTTGAACAGTTCAACCGCGTGTCGGCCGAGCTGACCGGCGCCTATGCCGGGCTGCAGGGCGAGGTCGCGCAGCTCAACGAGCGTCTGTCGGTGCTGATGGCGGCGCTGCCCGCCGGGGTGGTGGTGCTCGACCGTCTCGGCTTTGTCGCCCAGGCCAACCGCGCCGCGCAGGACTGGCTCGGCGAGGGGCTCGACGGCCAGGCCTGGCTGGAGATCAGCGCGCGCTTTGCCGGCACCGAGACGCCCGGCGAGGTTGAGCTGGATGGCGAGACGGCGCGCCGCATCGCGCTCAGCTCGACCCCGCTCGACTCCGGCGAGGGCAGCATCATCCTGATGCACGACGTGACCGACACCCGCCGCCTGCAGCGTGAGGCCGAACGCAACACCCGCCTGGCGGCGATGGGCGAGATGGTGGCCGGGCTGGCGCACCAGCTGCGCACGCCGCTGTCAGCGGCCCTGCTGTATACCGCCTCGCTGGGCAAGCCGCAGTTGGCCGACGCCGACCGCAGCCGGGTGGCCGAGCGCGCGGTCGAACGCTTGCGTCACCTTGAACGCCTGATCCGCGACATGTTGCTGTTCGCGCGCGGCGACTGCCTCGGGCGCGAGCCGGTGGCGGTGTGCGCGCTGGTCGAGGAACTCGCCCACACCCTCGAACCGATCGCGCGCGCGCGCGACATCGAGTTCGTCCATGCCTGCGATTGCGGCGCCACCCAGCTGGTGGCCGACCGCAAGGCACTGGCCGGCGCGCTCACCAACCTGCTCGAAAACGCGATCCAGTTCACCCCCGCCGGCGGCCGCGTGCATCTGGCCGCCACGCTGGATGCGCGGCAGGTGTGCTTCAGCGTCGAGGACACCGGGGTGGGCATCGCGCCGGCGCAGCAGCAACGCCTGTTCGAACCCTTTTTCACCACCCGCGGCGAAGGCACCGGTCTGGGCCTGGCGATCGCCCGCGGAG
>JAGRFO010000018.1:3521-5858 GCA_020446005.1 Rhodocyclaceae bacterium
CGCTGGAACTCGACGGCCACCGCGTCACCGCGGTTAACGGCGGGCCGGCGGCGCTCGAAGCGCTCGGCCGCAGCGTCTTCAATCTGGTTATCAGCGATCTCAAAATGGAGCCGATGGACGGCCTGACCCTGCTCGGCGAGATCCGCGCCCGGCTGCCACAACTGCCGGTGATGCTGATGACCGCCTTTGGCGATGTCGAAAAAGCGGTTGCCGCGATGCAGGGTGGGGCTTGCGACTTCCTCCTCAAGCCCTTCGAACCCGAAGTGCTGCTCAGCCATGTGCGCCGCTACGCCAGCGCCACCGCCAGCAGCGCCAGCACGGTGATCGAAGATCCGCGCACCCGCGAGTTGCTGGCGCTGGCCGGCAAGGTGGCCGACACCGACGCCACCGTGCTGCTGACCGGCGAATCGGGCACCGGCAAGGAGGTGTTCGCGCGCCACATCCATGCCCACTCGCCGCGCCGCGCCAAACCCTTTGTGGCGATCAATTGCGCCGCGATCCCCGAAAACCTGCTCGAGGCGACCCTGTTCGGCTACGAAAAAGGCGCCTTCACCGGCGCCCAGACCGCCCAGGCCGGCAAGTTCGAACAGGCCGATGGCGGTACCTTGCTGCTCGACGAAATCTCGGAAATGCCACTCGGCCTGCAAGCCAAGTTGCTGCGCGTGTTGCAGGAGCGGGAAGTCGAGCGGGTGGGCGGCAAGAAGCCGATCCAGCTCGACCTGCGGGTGCTCGCCACCAGCAACCGCGACATGGCCGGCGAGGTCGCCGCCGGGCGCTTCCGCGAAGATCTGTACTATCGGCTCAACGTCTTTCCCCTCGCCATCCCCGCGCTGCGCGAACGGCCCGGCGACATCCTGCCGCTGGCGCGCCACTTTCTCGCCCGCCACAGCGAACACATCGGCCGTCACGCCCGCCTGGCCGAAGACGCCGCCAACATCATGCTCGCCCACCTCTGGCCGGGCAACGCGCGCGAGCTCGACAACGCCATGCAGCGCGCCCTGATTCTGGCCGCCCACGGGGTCATCGACGCCGACACGGTGCGGATGTGCCTCGGGGCCGCGCCGGCCATGGCGGTGGCAAGTGCTGCCGCTGGACCGGCAAATTTTGCCGCTTCGACCGTCGCGGGGGCGGGTGCCAGCCCCTCCAACATGAAGGATCTGGAGCGCGAGCACATTCTGTCGACTCTGAAGTCGGTCGGTGGATCGCGCAAGAAAGCCGTTGAAAAACTTGGGATTTCCGAACGCACCCTGCGCTACAAGCTGCAGCAGTACCGCGACGAAGGGCATGTGGTCGACTAAACCGGTCGCGTTGGCACATGCCTTGCTGTATATGTGTCACCACAGACCGCATTTTGGATGAACTGGCATGGACAGCCGCGCTATCGATCAAGTGCTGAGCGAACTTCGCGCCACCGCCCAGAGCGCTGCCGGCAAGGCTGCGCCGGCGGTCGAAGGCGCGAGCTTTGGCGATGCTCTGCAGACTGCGCTGGCCGAAGTCAGCGCCGCGCAGAAAGACGCCCAGCAAATGGCCAAGTCCTTCTCGGCTGGTGATCCCAACGTCAATCTGCAGGAGGTGATGGTCAACCTGCAAAAGGCCAGCCTCAGCTTTCAGCAGATGAGCCAGGTGCGTAACCGGCTGGTGTCGGCCTATCAGGACATCATGAACATGCAGGTGTAGCGTCCACGCCCGCCTGCCAACGGCCACCCGCGGGTGGCCGTTTTCGTTGACGCGCGCGCCCATGAAAAATCCCCGCCGCAGCGGGGATTCTTGCTTGCGCGATCGAATCGATCAGCGCTTGCGGGTCTGCATGTAGCGGTCGAAGTTGCCTTCGGTGACGCTGTGCCACAGGTTCTGGTCGTCGCGGAACTTGACCATCGCCTCATACAGCTTCTTGAAGTTGGGATGCTCGGCGCTGGTCTCGGCGTACACTTCGAGCGCGGCCTTGTAGCAGGCGTCCATGATCTCTTTCGAGAACGGGCGCAGCTTGGCGCCGCCAGCGACCAGGCGCTTGAGCGCGTCCGGGTTCTTGGCGTCGTACTTGGCCAGCATGTCGACGTTGGCTTCGGCAGCGGCCGCGGCGATGATGCTCTGGTATTCCTTGGGCAGGGCGTTGTACTTGTCCATGCCGACATACAGCGACAGGTTCGGACCGCCTTCCCACCAGCCCGGGTAGTAGTAGTACTGGGCCACTTTCTGGAAGCCGAGCTTCTCGTCGTCGTAGGGGCCGATCCACTCCGCGGCGTCGATGGTGCCTTTTTCCAGCGAGGGGTAGATGTCGGCGCCCGGAATCTGCTGCGGCACCGCGCCGAGCTTGGACAGCACCTTGCCGGCGAAGCC
>JAGRFO010000018.1:5907-7494 GCA_020446005.1 Rhodocyclaceae bacterium
GAACCAGCCGCCCATCTGGGCGCCGGTGTTGCCGCAGGGGAAAGGCATGATGTTGTAGCTGGCGAAGAATTCGCGGATCAACTCGCCGCCGCCGCCGTGCATGAACCAGGCGTTGAATTCACGCGCGTTCAGGCCGAAGGGGATGGTGGTGTCGAGGGCGAAGGCGGGATCCTTGCCGAAGAAGTAGTAACTGGCGGTGTGGCCGCATTCCACGGTGCCGTCCTTGACGGCATCCATGACCGAGAAGGCCGGGACCAGTTCGCCGCCCGCGAAGACGCGGATCTGGAACTTGCCACCGGTGGCCGAGGCCACGCGATCGGCGAACACTTCGGCTGCGCCGTAGATGGTGTCCAGGCTCTTCGGGAAGCTGGACGCCAGACGCCACTGGATGGTCGGCAGCGACTGCGCGATGGCCGGAGCTGCAACTGCGCCGGCGGCTAGGCCGACACCCGTTTTTTTG
This sequence comes from Rhodocyclaceae bacterium, assembly GCA_020446005.1. Classification (GTDB taxonomy): domain Bacteria; phylum Pseudomonadota; class Gammaproteobacteria; order Burkholderiales; family Rhodocyclaceae; genus Nitrogeniibacter. Next base: position 6,368 of record JAGRFO010000018.1, read on the forward strand.
AGAAAGGAACGACGTTCCATGAGTCTCCTCGCTTTATTGTCTAGGACGGGATGGTGGGAAGGTGCTGCGAAACGATTATAGAAATCGCTTCTCGCCGCAACAAATAGGGGTTTTCCCGTCAAACCCCTGATCTGTTCTTTGGGCGTCAATCGCTGCCCGGCTTGATTATTGTCCCGCGACCGTCATCCGATCAATCAAAACCGATCCGCATTGCTTCGATCCGCGTTGGTGCACATCCGCGCCGATGGCCTGGATGCCGAGAAACATCTGCCGCAGGTTGCCGGCGATGGTGATCTCCTCGACCGGATGGGCGATCTCGCCGCCCTCGACCCAGAAGCCGGCGGCGCCGCGCGAGTAGTCGCCGGTCACGTAGTTGACGCCGTGGCCGAGCAGCTCGGTCACGATCAGGCCGCGGCCCATGCGCCGCACCAGTGCGTCGAAGTCGTCGCTGCCCGGGGTGACGATGAGGTTGTGCGCGCCGCCGGCGTTGCCGGTGGTCTGCATGCCCAGCTTGCGCGCGGAGTACACGCCGAGAAAGTAGCCCTGCAGCTCGCCGCCGACCACCACCTCGCGGTCGCGGGTCTGCACTCCGTCATCGTCGAAGGGGCCGGAGGCCATGCCTTTTTTGAGGTAGGCGCGCTCCGACAGATTGACGCACGGGGCGAACACCGGCGTGCCGAGGCTGTCGAGCAGGAAGCTGGATTTGCGATACAGCGCACCGCCGCTGACCGCGTACACGAAGTTGCCGATCAGGCCGACCGCCAGCGGCGCTTCGAAGATCACCGGCACGTCGCAGGTGGGGACGCGGCGTGCGCCGAGGCGGGCGACGGCGCGCTCGGCGGCCTTGCGGCCGATCGCCTCGGCACCCATCAGCTCGCTGGCGTCGCGGCGGGTGTCGTACCAGAACTCGCGCTGCATCGCGTCGCCCTCGCCGGCGATCACCGAGCACGACACCGAGTGGCGCGAGGAGGCGAACCCGCCCATGAAGCCGAGGCTGTTGGCGGAGACGAATTGCGATTCCTGCGCCGACACGCTGGCGCCTTCGGAGTTGGTGATGCGCGGGCTGTGGTCGAAAGCCGCCGCCTCGCATTCGCGCGCCAGTTCGATCGCCGATTCCACCGGCAGCG
>JAGRFO010000192.1 GCA_020446005.1 Rhodocyclaceae bacterium
CGCCACGAGCGCTGCCCGGGCGCGTTGCGCGGGCAGCGTCGCGGGCTGCATCAACATGCTCGCGCACCACCTCGCCCAGCTCGCGCGGCCCCGCCCCACCCACCCGGTAGCGCGCCAGCGTGGGCGACAGGCGGACGAGTTGCTCGGCCAGCTCGTCCAGATGGCCGCGCCAGCGCTGATCGCTCACGGTAAACGCCTGCCGCCCGGCGAGCGGCCGCAGCGAGGTCGGCAACTGATCCGGCCAGGGCATCGCCGCGCCGCCCACCAGCACCGGCACCACCGCGATGTCGCGCGCCAGCGCCCGCTCGATCTCGCGCCGCACCCAGTCGTCCTGCAGCCCGAGCCGGCGCTCGCCGGCGCTGTTTTTGGCGTCCAGCCAGTCGCGGCCGATCACCACCAGCATCACCTCAGCCTCGCTCAGCCGCGCCTCCAGATGGGTGGCGAAGTCGACCCCGGCAGGAATCTCGCGGTCGCGAAACACCCGCGCCTCGCCGAAACGTTCGGACAGATCGTCCTCCAGCCGGCCGGCAAAACCCTGACTGTCGTCACGTCGATAGCTGATGAAAATCGTCCCCATGGACGCAGGATAGCAACCCCGCCGGCTGGGCCGCTACGCCGATCGCGTAGTGCGCGACCGCATCGGCTACTCGCTGAGCTTGCCGCGACTGGCCTTGAGTTGACCGCGCCGGGTCTTGTCGTCAAGGCGCTTGCGCTGCGAGGCGCGCGTCGGACGGGTCGCGCGGCGGGTCTTGGGGCGCTGCATGGCCAGCCCGATCAGCTCGCGCAAGCGCGCCAGCGCCTCGGCGCGGTTGGCCTCCTGCGTGCGCGCGCGTTGCGCCTTGATCACCACCACCCCGGCGCGGGTGATGCGCCGGTCGTCCAGCCCCCGCAGCCGCGCCTTGACCGGCTCCGGCAGCGACGAGGCGCCGATGTCAAAGCGCAGGTGAATCGCCGAGGCGACCTTGTTCACGTTCTGCCCGCCCGCGCCTTGCGCGCGGATCGCCGTACACTCGATCTCGGCCAGCGGTATCGCCAGCGTGGCGTCGATGCGCAATTGCGCGGCCGGATCAGGTGTCGGCGATTCGGTGGCATCATCCATGGTCGGTTCTCCCTCGCGCCCGCCGCGATCGATTCGCGCGCAGTATGCACCACCGCCCGCCCAACGCCCGCCAAAGATGCCCAAGCCACCCCGCCCGCTCGACCTGACCATCGACACCCTCGCCCACTACGAGACCAACGCCGAAGCCTTTCGCGACGGCACGCGGGACCACGATGTTCGCCAGAACATCGACGCACTGCTCGGTGCCATCACCGCCGCGCCGCCCTTCACCCTGCTCGATTTTGGCTGCGGGCCGGGTCGCGATCTGGCCGCCTTCAGCGCACTCGGCCATCGCGCCATCGGCCTCGACGGAGCGGAGGCCTTCGCACACATGGCGCGGCGCGACACCGGCTGCGAGGTGTGGCACCAGAACTTCATCGCCCTCGACCTGCCGCCCGCGCATTTCGACGGCGTGTTTGCCAATGCCTCGCTGTTCCATGTCCCGCGCACCGCCACCCCCGCCGTGCTGGCGGCCCTGTTCGACACCCTCAAGCCGGGCGGCGTGCTGTTCTGCTCCAACCCGCGCGGCGACAACCAGGAAGGCTTCGCCGGATCGCGCTACGGCTGCTACTTCGATCTGGCCGCCTGGCGCGCACTGGTCCTCGCCGCGGGCTTCGACGAACTCTCGCACTACTACCGCCCGCCCGGCCTGCCACGACATCAACAGCCCTGGCTCGCCAGCCTGTGGCGCAAACCGCTGGCCACCGTGGTCTAGACTGAAGCGTCAGTGCCGAGCCGCCCCGATGCCGCCCGAACCCTCCACGCCCCAAGACGCCCGCCTGTTCATCTCCTACTCACGTCGCGACGCCGACGCCGTGCGCGCAATCTGCGAGGCGCTCAGCGCGCAGGGGCGATCGCTGTGGGTGGACTGGGAGGGCATCGCGCCCAGCGCCGAGTGGCTGGCCGAGATCGAACGCGGCATCCGCGCTGCCGACGCCTTCGTCTTCTTTCTCAGCCCCGATTCGCTCACCTCCACCGTCTGCGCGCAAGAACTGGCGCTCGCCGAACAGCTCAACAAACGCCTCGTCCCGGTGGTGCTGCGCGAAGCCGGCGGGAGCGACATCCCGCCCGCGCTGGCCCGCCTGAACTGGATTTTCCTGCGCGCCAGCGATGATTTCGACGTCGGACTGGACGCCCTCGCCCGCGCCCTGGACACCGATCTGGCCTGGGTCCACGGCCACACCGCCCTGCTCGTGCCGGCGCTGGCCTGGCAGGATGCGGGCCGAGATACCAGCCGGCTGCTCAAGGGCGGCGCGCTGCAGCAAGCCGAAGCCTGGCTGGCAACCAGCAGCGGCAAAGCCCCGCCGCCGGCAGAGGCGCACATCGAATTCATCCACGCCAGCCGCCGCGCCGCCACCCGCCGGCTGCGCCTCGCGCTGGGCGGCGCGCTGGTCGGGTTGGTGACGCTGGCGGTGCTGGTGGTGTGGGCGCTGATCGCCGAGAGGCGCGCCGAGACCGCCCGCGACGAGGCGGTGGCGCGGCGCATCGGCGCGGACGCGGCGCTGGTGGCGAGCGAGCGGGCCGCGCGCATCGAAACCAGCGCGCTGCTGGCGATCGAAGCCGCCCGACGTCGGCCGGCGCTGGAAAACGACGCACCCCTGCGCCGCGCCCTGCGCCTGCTGGCCACCCCGATCGACGGCTGGTCGCATCCGTTCAAGCCGATCAGCGCGGCGGTGTTCGTGGACGACGGCGCGACCGTTGCCTACGCCGAAGGCACCCAGGTCTTCGTCCGCCACGCCGGCACTCCAGAGACGCGGACGCTAGCGCACGCGGCGGCGGTGGTCGAGCTGGTCGCCTGCGCGGGGCAACAGCGGCTGGTGAGCCGCAGCCGCGACGGCCGCGCGACGCTGTGGCCGCTCGATGGCGCGACCACGGACATCGCCCTGCCCACCAGCAGCGCCGTGGCCTGCAGCGCCGATGGCACCCTCATCGCCAGCGGCAACGCGACCGGCGAGGTGAGCCTGCTCGCAGCGCGCGACGGTGCCGTGCTGCGCACCCTGCCGAACACTCTGGACGGGCCGGTGGCGCAGCTGCGCTTCAGCGCCGACGGACAGTGGCTGGCCGCCAGTGCGGGGCCACGCCTGCGGGTGTGGCGACTGAGCGACGACGCGCCGGTCAGCGCGCTCAAGCTGCGCCAGCCGATCGTCGATCTCGACTTTGCCCCGGACAACCGCCGCGTGATGGCGGCCAGCGACTCGGCGGCGTACCTGTGGTCGCTGCCCGACAACGCGCCGCTCAAGCGCCTCGGCCAGCTCACCAATGTGCACCGCGCGCGTTTCGACCCGGCGGGCCAGCGGATTGCGCTGGCGGTCGGCGACGGGCGGGTGAGCGTGTTCGATGCGCGCAGCTTCGAGCGCCTCGCCGAGATGCGCCATCAGGGGCCGGTCCATCAGCTGGCGTTCAGCGCCGACGGGCGCTTGCTGCTCAGCGCCAGCAACGACGGCACCGCGCGGCTGTGGCGGCTGGCCGACGGCAGCGAACAGTTGCGGCTGGCGCACGACGATTTCGTCACCGCCACCGCCTTCAGCGCCGACGGCACGCGCCTGCTCAGCGCCGGGCGCGACGGCCGGCTGCGGCTGTGGCAGGCGAAGCCGGCCGATCGCGTCTGGCTCGACGTGCCCTCGCGCGTCGTCGCCGCGCAGACCGCCACCGGCGGAAAACGGGTGTCACCGGACGCGCGCTATCTGCTCGAATCGATCGGCGAACAAGCCTGGCGACTGCGTGCCCACGACGACTCGATCGCGCCGCTGACGCTACCCCTGGCGCACGGCGCGGTGCAATTCGCGGTCAGCCCCGATCAGCGCCGACTGGCGATCGCCGGTTTCGACGGCACGGTCGAACTGCGCGCGCTGCCCGGCGGCGAGGTGCTGCGTCGGGTGAACACCGTCGCACCGGCCGACACGCTGGGCTTTTCGCCCGACGGCAGGCTGCTGCTCACCGGCGCGCGCGACGCCACGTTGCGCCTGTGGTCGGTGGCCGACGGGGTGGAGCGCTGGCAGCAGCGCCATGCGCGCTTCATCTTCAGTCACGCCTTCAGCCGCGACGGCACGCAACTCGCCACCGGCGCATCGGACGCCACCGCGCGGGTGTGGCGGGTGGCCGACGGCGCGCTGCTGCACACCCTGCCACACCGCCACGATGTCCGCGCGCTGGCCTTCGACCCGAGCGGCCGCCGGCTCGCCAGCGCGAGTTCGGACAATCTGGCGCGGCTGTGGGGGCTCGACGAGGCCAAGGTTGAACACTATTTCGAGCATCGCTTTCCGGTCCTCGCGCTGGCCTTCAGCGATGACGGCGCGCTGCTCGCCACCGGCGCCTCGGACAACATCGCGCGGCTGTGGGACGCCGCCAGCGGCGAGGAACGCGCGCGCATCGAGACGCCCTCCGCGGTGCTCGCGGTCGGCTTCGATGGCGCTGATCGGATGCGCGTGATCAGCGGCAGCGAGTGGTCCGCCCACGCCACCCGCAGTGCCGCGCTGATCGACGCCGCCTGCACCCGCCTGACCCGCAACCTGAGCCCGATCGACTGGCTGCGCCACGTTGGCGGCACACCCGCCGCCACCTGCCCTGCACTACCGCCGCCTGCGTTGTAGCGCAATGCCGGCCATGAAGACGGTTTGGTCAGGTCGGACAATCACGCCATTCATTCCTGCAAAACGAGAACAAACATTTCCGCTCGGCTAAACTCGATCCATTCCATCATTTCAAACACCGCGCCCGAATCCCGCCCCCCACATCATGAGCACATCGCACCCCGACACCCCTGCCGTGCGTTTTTTGCGCCAGCACCGCATTGCATTTTCGACATTTCAATATGCCTACGCCGAACATGGCGGCACGCAGGTCGCGGCGACATCACTGAATCTGCCCGAACACGCCATCATCAAAACGTTGGTGATGGAAGACGAGCACGCCAAGCCATTGATTATATTGATGCATGGCGATCGAGAAGTCGCCACCAAAAAGCTCGCCAGCGCGATCGGGGTCAAGCAGATTCACCCCTGCACCGCCGCCATCGCGCAAAAACACACAGGCTATCAGGTGGGCGGCACCTCACCGTTTGGCACCCGAAAAAAACTGCCGGTATATATGGAGCGCAGCATTCTCGATCAATCCCTTGTTTATATTAATGGCGGAAAGCGCGGATTTCTGGTCGGCATTCACGCCCATGATCTGATGCAATCACTCCAGCCCATCACCGTCAATGTCGCCAAAGGCGGCGAGGATTAAGCGCGGTTCGTTTGCACTGTTTTAAATAGTGGTGGCACAATGCCCGCCATATCGGACTTGGCGATCAATTGACGATCGCGAATCCGATTCAAAACAAGCCACACCACACACCGAGGCAGACGATCATGGACAAAAAACTCAGCGCGATGACCACCGCCGAACTCAATCGATTGCGCAGCAGGATTGATACCGAACTCAAACGGCGCGACACCGCCGCGCGCCGCGATGTCCTCAAGCAATTCAAGAAAATCGCCAGCGAACACGGCATGAGCCTGAATGACGTGATCGGCGCACCCAAGGAAAAAGCGCCCGCCAGCACCAAGCCGGCGCGCAAGGCGTCACCCGCCAAAGGTCGCCGCATTCCGATGAAGTACCGCCATCCATCCGATCCGGCCATGGGCTGGACGGGCCGTGGACGGCAACCGCGCTGGGCAGCCGAGTGGGTTGAATCGGGCAAATCGATTGACGAATTGCTGATCAAATAAACACCGGCCGGCCGACAAAAAAGCCGCCTCATCGGGCGGCTTTTTTATTCAGTCCGCGTCAAAAACATCCCGACCGTCGCGGCCACGCTGAATAAACACCCCCACGCGCCGGACGCCTTTCATGACGCCGATCTTGGCGATGCGCAATTTGACCCACGGCGCATTGAATTCCTCGAACAGCATCGCCACCACGAATTCCCCCATGGTTTCGATCAGATTGAAATGGCGCGCCGCCAGCTCAATCCGGATGCGCTCGATCACCTTGGCGTAGTCGATGGTGTCGTCAATCGCATCCCGTTCGGCCGCTGCATCGGGCACGCCGAAGGTCAGATTCAATTCAACCGGCTGGGGCACCACTTTCTCACGCGGATAAATACCCACCCGGGCGTCCACCCGCAAATCCTCGATGAAGATGAAATCCATGACGACTCTCGACTAGAATTGCCAGCATTCTAGCCCGAACCGGGCGGGCCAGCCGGCCCGCCACACCGCCGCCATGACCGCATCCACCCTCGCGCTTGTCGCACTCGCTTACCTGATCGGCGCCATTCCCTTTGCGGTGGTGGTCAGCAAACTGTTCGGGCTGAGCGACCCGCGCCACTACGGTTCTGGCAATCCCGGCGCCACCAATGTGCTGCGCTCCGGCAACAAGCTGGCCGCCGCGCTGACCCTGCTGGGCGACGCCGCCAAGGGCTGGTTGGCGGTGTGGATGATGCAGCACTGGGGGCCGGACTCGAGCTTGAGCATCGCGCTGGCCGGCATGGCGGCGTTCCTCGGCCATGTCTTTCCGGTCACACTCGGTTTCAAGGGCGGCAAGGGCGTGGCCACCGCGCTGGGTGTGCTCGCCGGCTTCAGCGGCTGGCTGGCGCTGGTGTGCATGGCGGTCTGGCTGGCGCTGGCACTGGCACTGCGCTACTCATCGGCGGCCGCGCTGGGCGCGGCGGTCGCGGCCCCGCTGGCGGCCCAATTGCTGATTGCGGACCCGGCCATCAGTGGCGCCAGCGTGTTCATGACGGCGATCCTGATCTGGCGCCACGCGGGCAATATCAAGCGTCTGCTGGCTGGCACCGAGCCCAGGATCGGTCGCAAGAAAAAACCGCCAGAAGCGTCCTGACTCAAGCCCCCGGCGCGCGCAGCGTATCGAGCGGCCAGCGCGGCCTGACCGCCACTCGCGCGGCGCGACTGCCGGGAGCGCCAGCCTGCAGGCGCAAGGCACCGGCGAAAGCAATCATCGCGCCGTTGTCGGTACACAAGGCTGGTTCGGGGTAATACACCCGCTGGCCACGGCGCGCGGTGACAGTGTCGAGCCGCGCGCGCAGGGCCCGGTTGGCCCCCACCCCGCCGGCAACCACCAGCCTTTGCAGACCGGTCTGTTTGAGCGCGGCCAGCGATTTGGTGGCGAGCACATCGACCACCGCCGCCTGAAACTCGGCGGCCAGATCGGCCGGCGCCGGCGAGGCGTCGCGCAACAGCGTCATGACCGCCGTTTTGAGCCCGCTGAAACTGAAGTTGAGATCGCCCGAATGGCGCATCGGCCGCGGCAGCTTGAGCCGCCCGGCAACCCCTTGATCGGCCAGAGCGGCCAGCGCTGGGCCGCCCGGATACGGCAAGCCCATCAATCTGGCGGTCTTGTCGAAAGCCTCGCCAGCAGCGTCATCCACCGATTCGCCCAGCAAGCTGTACTGCCCCACGCCATCGACCCGCATCAGCTGCGTGTGCCCACCCGAGACCAGCAGCGCGACGAAGGGGAAGTCCGGCGCATCCTCAGCCAGCAGGGGCGACAACAGATGACCTTCGAGGTGGTGAATCGGCACGGCGGGCAGCCCGAGCGCCGCAGCCAGCGCTTCGCCGGTACCGGCCGCCACGAGCAGGGCGCCGGCCAGTCCGGGGCCGGCGGTATAGGCCACGGCCGACAGCTGCGCCAAGGTGAGGCCGGCGTCGGCGAGGGTTTCGCGAATCAGCACGGGCAGACGCCGCACGTGGTCGCGCGAGGCGAGCTCGGGCACCACGCCACCATAGGCGGCGTGCAGATCGATCTGCGAATGCACCCGGTGCGCGAGCAAGCCCTGCGCCGTGTCGTAGAGCGCCACGCCGGTCTCGTCACACGAGCTCTCCAGCCCCAAAACGATCATGATTCCCTCGCGAAGTCAGCCGCCATTTTAGCGGGATCGGGCGGTCCACCGTGGCGGCCGTGACAAGAGGCTTGTCGCGAGCCCCAAAAGCCCCTAGAATGCGCGGTTCTCATCAGTACATTTTTATACCCGAGGAAAGCAGGCAATGCCGGGAATTCGCGTCAAAGAAAACGAGCCGTTTGAAGTCGCCATCCGCCGCTTCAAGCGCACCATTGAAAAAGCCGGAACCCTCACCGAGCTGCGTTCGCGCGAGTTCTACGAGAAGCCGACGGCCGAGCGCAAGCGCAAGCTGGCCGCTGCCGTGAAGCGCCATCACAAGCGCATCCGCAGCCAGATGCTGCCGCCCAAGATGTACTAAGCCTTAACCGGCGAGCAACACCACCACGACCGGTGCGGCGCCCAGCGCTGTGCCGGTCGTGGTTTTTGCGTTTCAGGTCAGGAGAAGCTCATGTCGCTCAAAATCCGCATCCAGGAAGACATGAAAGCCGCGATGCGCGCGCGCGACAGCGAACGGCTGTCGGCGATCCGCTTCTTGCTCGCGGCGATCAAGCAGAAGGAAGTCGACACCCGCGCCGAGCTCGATGACGAGGCCACCACCGCGGTCATCGAAAAGCAGCTCAAGCAGCGCCGCGACTCGGCGCAGCAATATGCCGACGCGGGACGGACCGACCTTGAATCACGCGAGCGCTTCGAAATCAGCATCCTCGAAGCCTACATGCCGGCCGCGCTGTCCGAGGCGGAAGTCGACGCCGCCATCGCCCAAGCCATCACCGACACCGGGGCGGGCTCGCCGGCCGACATGGGCAAGGTCATGGCCGCGCTCAAAGCGGCGCTGGCCGGGCGCGCCGACATGGGGCAGGTGTCCGCGCGCGTCCGGCGCGCACTGGCCGGCTGACGCGCGCCCGCGCCGTGATTCCGCAGGCCTTCATCCAGGATCTGCTCGCCCGCGTCGACATCGTCGATGTCATCGAGCGCCACGTTGCGCTCAAGAAAAAGGGGGCGAACTACTTCGCCTGCTGCCCGTTTCATAACGAGAAAAGTGCCTCGTTCTCGGTCAGCCCGAGCAAGCAGTTCTACCACTGCTTCGGCTGCGGCGCGAACGGCAGCGCGATCGGCTTCCTGATGGAGTACAGCGGTCTGGGTTTTGTCGAGGCGATCAAGGAGCTGGCGCGCCATGTCGGCGTCGAGGTGCCCGAAGATGCGCGCGACAAACGCGCCGCGCAGGCCTACGCGCAGGCACAACCACTCACCGAACTGATGACCCTCGCGGCGCGCTTCTATCGCGAACAGCTCAAGACCAGCGAGCCGGCGATTGCCTACCTCAAACAGCGCGGACTCACCGGCCAGGTGGCGGCGCGCTTTGGCATCGGCTACGCGCCCGACGCCTGGCAATCGCTCGACAAGGCGGTGCGCGACTACAGCGACAAGGCGCTGCTCGAGGCCGGGCTGGTCATCGAAAACGACCAAGGCCGGCGCTACGACCGCTTTCGCGGGCGGGTCATGTTTCCGATTCTCGACGCGCGCGGCAACGTCATCGGTTTTGGCGGCCGGGTGATCGGCGAAGGCGAGCCGAAGTACCTCAATTCGCCCGAGACCCCGCTGTTCGAAAAGGGGCGCGAACTCTACGGCCTGTTTCAGGCGCGCCAATCCCTGCGCGCGGAGAACACCGCGATCGTCGTCGAGGGCTACATGGACGTGGTCGCCCTCGCCCAGCACGAGGTCCAGAACGCCGTCGCCACGCTCGGCACCGCCACCACCGCGACCCACATCCAGAAGCTGTTCCGGCTGGTCGACCGGGTGGTGTTCTGCTTCGACGGCGACCCGGCCGGACGCAAGGCCGCGTGGCGCGCGCTGGAAGCGGCACTGGAGCCGCTCAACGACGCCAAGCAGATCGGCTTCCTGTTCCTCCCCGACGGCCACGATCCGGATTCCTTTGTCCGCGAATTCGGTGCCGACGCCTTTCGCCAGCGCAGTGTCGACGCCACCCCGCTGACCACCTTCCTGCTCGACGCGCTCGGTCAGGACATCGACCTGCACAGCGCCGAAGGCCGCGCCCGCTTCGCGCATGACGCCCAGCCGCTGGTGCTGCGGGTCGGCGCGCCGATGCTGCGGCTGCAACTGCTCAAGGCCGTCGCCAAACGCTGCCAGATCGACGAGGTCGAGCTGATGCAGGCCTGGGGGCTCAAGCCGCCACCGCACACTGTCAGGCGCGCCAGCGCCCCGCCACCGCGCAGCCCCCGCCGCGCCCCCACACCGCTGGAAACCACGCTGCTGCGCATCATCCTGCAGCATCCGGCGTGGGCCGCCCGACTGCCCGCCGACCTGATTCCGGACGCGTCGGACGAAGGCCGCGCGCTGATCGCGATCATCGACGCGGTCAGCATCGGCGAACTGGGCAGCGCCAGTCCGCTGGGGGCCCTGCTGGAGCATTTCCGCGACACCCCACACAGCCCCGTCCTGACCCGCCTGTGCACTGCGCAAAGCGACGCGACCATCGCCGACGAGGTTGTTGAAACCCTGTTCCACGACACGGTCAACAAACTGCACGGCAAGGCGCTCGATGACGAGTTCAACGCCCTCGCCGCGCGCGCCAACGCCCTGTCGGCCGAAGAGCGCAAACGCTACGCGCAGCTGCTGCAGCAAAAACACGGGAACCCGGCCGGGCGCCCCAAAGTCTCAGATTCGTAATATAATTTTCCGTTTTTTTAGACTTCTCCGACGACCTCGAGGAGCACCATGGCCCAGGACACAGCCAAGAAGCCCCGCAAGACCCCCGCCAAGGGCCGCACCGCCAAGCCCCGCGCGAAGAAAAGCAAGATCAGCGACGCGCTCGCCGCCAACCAGCCACAGACCCCGCTGGATGCCGAGGTGCGCCGCTCGCAGCTCAAATCGCTGATTGCCCTGGGCAAGGAGCGCGGCTACCTGACCTATGCCGAGATCAACGACCACCTGCCGGACGACTTGGTCGATGCCGAGCAGATCGAGTCGATCATCGCCACCTTCAGCAACATGGGCATCAAAGTCTTCGACGAAGCGCCGTCGGCCGAAGACCTGCTCATGTCCGACAACGTCGCCTCGAACGCCGACGAAGATGCGGAAGAAGAGGCCGAGCAGGCGCTCTCCTCGGTCGACACCGAATTTGGCCGCACCACCGACCCGGTGCGCATGTACATGCGCGAGATGGGCACCGTCGAGTTGCTCACCCGCGAAGGCGAAATCGAGATCGCCAAGCGGATTGAAGACGGCCTCAAGCACATGGTCCAGGCCATTTCGGCCTGCCCGATCACCATCGCCGACATGCTCGACATGGCCGACAAGGTGCTGCGCGAAGAGATGCGCATCGACGAAGTCATCGACGGGCTGGTCAACCCGGACGACGGCGAAGACCAGCTCCCCCCGGCCGTCAAGACCGCCGCCAACAGCAAGAACGACGACGATGACGACGCGGGCGGCGCGGACGACGACGGCGGCGCCGCTGCCCTCAAACTGCTGCGCGAGGAAGGCCTCAAGCACTTCGCCATCCTCAGCGGTCTGTACGACCAGCAGATGGACGTGCTCGCCAGCAAAGGCTCGCGCGATCCGGCCTACATCGACCTGCAGCAACAAATCTCCGACCGCCTGCTGCACCTGCGCTTCAACGCCCGGATGATCGAAAAGCTGTGCGACTCGGTGCGCCACATGGTCGAACAGGTGCGCAGCCACGAGCGCAACATCCTGCGCCTGTGCGTCGAGCGCGCCGGCATGCCGCGCACCCACTTCATCAAATCCTTCCCCGGCAAGGAAACCAACCTCGACTGGCTCAAGGACGAAATCGCCGCCGGCAAGAACTACGCCGAAGGCCTGATGCGCATTCACCCGCCGGTGCTCGAAGCGCAGCAAAAACTCATCGAGCTCGAGCTCAAGCTGGGCATCTCCCTCAAGGAACTCAAGGACATCAACAAGCGCATGTCCACCGGCGAGGCCAAGGCCCGCCGCGCCAAGCGCGAGATGACCGAGGCCAACCTGCGTCTGGTGATCTCCATCGCCAAGAAGTACACCAACCGCGGCCTGCAGTTCCT
>JAGRFO010000193.1 GCA_020446005.1 Rhodocyclaceae bacterium
GCTACGTGGTCGACGCGGTGTCCGAGATCCGCCGCGCGCTCGACGGCCGCGTCCCGCTGATCGGCTTCTCCGGCAGCCCGTGGACCCTCGCCTGCTACATGGTCGAAGGCGCCTCCTCCAAGGACTACCAGCAGATCAAGACGCTGGCCTACACCCGGCCCGATCTGCTACACCACATCCTCGAGGTCACCGCCGACGCGGTCACCGCCTACCTCAACGCCCAGATTGCCGCCGGCGCCCAGGCGGTGATGATTTTCGACTCCTGGGGCGGGGTCCTGTCGCATGCCGCCTACCGCGAATTCTCGCTGCAATACATGCAAAAGATCGTCGCCGGGCTGACTCGCGAGGCCGACGGCCGCCGCGTCCCCAGTGTGGTCTTCACCAAAGGCGGCGGGCTGTGGCTCGAAGCCATCGCCGACATCGGCTGCGACGCGCTGGGGCTGGACTGGACCATCGACACCGGCAGCGCCCGCCAGCGCGTCGGCCACAAGGTCGCCCTGCAAGGCAACCTCGACCCCTCGATCCTGTTCGGCACCCCCGACACCATCGCGCGGGAGGCCCGCCAGATCCTCGACGCCTACGGCCCGCACCCCGGCCACGTCTTCAACCTCGGCCACGGCATCTCGCAATTCACCCCGCCGGAAAACGTCACCGTGCTGGTCGACACCGTTCACAACCACAGCCGCCAGTTGCGTCAGGCAAGCTAAACCCTGCGGGCGACCGTTCGTCGGATATCCCGCCGGTCGCCCCCAAAAACCCGGGCCCACCCCCGAAAAAAGTGGCCTTTCGGACTTGACTTATACACACATCGGGGAAATGTGCTCAGACCCGATGCATTTCGCGTATCCCATCGGGGATACACTCCAACCCATTGATTAAAAAAGATTTTTTGTGGTGACCAAAGCAGGTCAGGCGTCAAAAACACCTGTTAGGCCAATGACTTGGCACACTAACCGCCACGTTTCCCACAAAGTTATCCACAGACTGTGTGGACAAAGCAGGATTACATTTTTGTGGCAATGAGTTAGTCGATTCTCCGAGGTTTCATCTTCACAAAACGTTCCAAGTCGCTGTTTTAATGGAACATCTTGTACACCAGTCGAAATCGCATGAAAATCGTCCGCGTCGCGCTGCCCGTCCCGATTCCGCAACTCTTTGATTATTCATGTGAAACCGCCACTGCCGCGGATGTCGGCCGCTGCGTCAAGGTCAGCTTCGGCCGACGCACCGAGACCGGCGTCATCGTCGAACTGGCCGAGCACACCCCGCTCGACGCCGCCCGCCTCAAACCGGTCGAGCACATCCTGCGTGAGATCCCCGCGCTGCCCGCCGACTGGCTCGAGCTGACCGCCTTCGTCGCGCGCTACTACCACGTCCCCATCGGTGAAGTCATGGCCCTCGCGCTGCCGCCCGACCTGCGCCGCGCCAACGCCGTCGACGGCCGCGACGACGACCCCCTGCTGGCGCTCACCCCCGCCGGCCGTAGCGCCACCCGCGAAGGCGGCCGCCCCTCGCGCGCGCGGCGTCTGCTCGCCCGCCTCGACGCCGCCGGCCCGACGCGCAAATCGGTGGTCCGCGCCTGGGACGACGGCAGCGCCTGCGCCGACCTGCTGCGCCGCCAGTGGATCTATCCCGTCGCGCCGCAGCATCCCGCGCGCACCGCCGGCACGCTGCCCACCCTCACCGACGAGCAACACGCCGCCATCGACGCCGTGCGCGCCCGCCCGCCGGGCTTCCACCCGTTTCTGCTGCA
>JAGRFO010000194.1 GCA_020446005.1 Rhodocyclaceae bacterium
ACCTGCTGCGCGAGGGGCTGGACATCCCCGAGGTGTCGCTGGTGGCGATTCTCGACGCCGACAAGGAAGGCTTCCTGCGCTCCGAGCGCTCGCTGATCCAGACCATCGGGCGCGCCGCGCGGCACGTGAATGGCGCCGCGATCCTCTATGGCGACACCGTCACCCGCTCGATGCGGCAGGCCATCGACGAGACCGAGCGGCGGCGCACTAGGCAGATTGCCTTCAACACCGAACACGGCATCACCCCGGTCTCGGTGGTCAAGCGCGTCAAGGACATTCTCGAAGGCGTCTATGGCGAAGCCGCAGATGCCCCGCCGCAAGCCGCCGACAAGGCCCCGACGGACTACGCAAAGATGGACGAGAAAGCGCTCGCCAAGGCGATTCGCCAACTCGAAAAAACCATGCAGGCCCACGCCCGCAATCTGGAATTCGAACAGGCCGCGGCGCTGCGCGACGAATTGTTCCGCCTGCGCGCCCAGGCCTTCGGCGCCGACCAGCACGGCTCGAACGTTTAGGGGGAATTGTGGTTCAACGCATCCTGTTTGTTTGCACTGGCAACATCTGTCGTTCGCCGACCGCCGAGGGCGTCACCCGCCACTGGCTGAGGATGGTCGGGCTGGACGGGCAGGTGACGGTCGACTCCGCCGGCACCCAGGGCTACCACGCCGGCGAAGCACCCGATCCGCGCAGCCAGCGCGCCGCGGCCGGCCGCGGTTACGACCTCTCGCGCCTGCGCGGACGCAAGCTCAAGAGCGACGACTACGCACACTTCGATCTGCTGTTGGCGATGGATCGGGGGCACTACGAGATCATGCGCCGCAAGTGCCCGCCCGAGCACCAGCACAAGATCCGGCTGTTCCTGAGCTTCGCCCCCGAGCTAGGGCACGACGAAGTGCCTGACCCCTACTACGGCGGCGCATCCGACTTCGACGACGTCCTCCGCCTGTGCGAAGCCGGCGCCCAGGGCCTCATCGACATGCTGCGCGACACCCGCTAAGCGCCGCCAATACGACTTTGGTCAAACTCCTGCTTGTTAGCTGTGCTCATCCCTTGTCGTTGCCTTGAGGGTGGTCTATTGCTTCATAGACGGTCGGCGCGCGTCGCCCGGCTGCATGATCACAAGGAGGCTCACGATGTTGTTGCCGAATGCGTCTGCCACAAGTACAGTTCGCGCCTCAAGCAGGATCGTGTCTTTTGCTCTTGAGGGGGAGCCCATGCTGCGCCGCGGAGATACCGCCCCGTTGTTCTCGTTGCCCGATGGCGACATGGAAACCTTTGACATGGAATCGGTCCGGGGCAACCGCCATGTCGTGCTGTTTTTCTATCCCCGGGACAACACTCCGAGTTGCACCTTGCAGGCCGCCGATTTCAGCGATCATGAAGACGCCTTCAACCGGCTCGATTGCATCGTCCTCGGCGCCAGTCCGGACGACTGCCTGACCCACGCCGACTTCCAGGACAAGCATGGCTTGTCGATCCGCCTGCTGGCCGACACCGAGGTCGAGGTCTGCAAGCTCTACGGGGTGTGGCGCGAAAAAGAGGTCGATGGTGTCAAGCGCAAGGGTGTGCTACGTTCGACCTTCATCATCGACAAGTCCGGCGTCATACGGCATGCCCTGTACGACGTCGCCCCGCGTGGCCATGTGGCTGAAGTGCTCGCCCTGGTCAGGCAACTCGAACCGGAAAAAGCGAATGCAAATCGTAAAAAACAGCGTCGTAACGCTTGACTACACCGTCCGCGATCCCGACGGCAACACGGTCGACGACGGTCATCACCCGCTGGTCTATCTGCACGGCGGTTACGACGGCATTTTTGCGCCGATCGAAGAGGCGCTGCACGGCAAGTCGGTCGGCGAGAGCCTGACCCTCAAGCTCCAGCCGGAAGACGCTTTTGGCGACTACGACGAGCAGATGCTGCTGGTTGAGGAGCGCGCCCTGTTCCCCGAGAACATCGAGGTCGGCATGAGCTTCGAGCGGGTCACCGACGACGGCGAAGAAGACGTGCTCTACCGCATCACCGAGATCGCCGAAGACAAGGTGGTGGTCGACGGCAACCACCCGCTGGCCGGCGTCGCGCTGATCTTCGACATCAAGGTCTCTGGCGTGCGTGCGGCCACCGCGGAGGAGCTCTCCCACGGCCACGTGCATGGCGAGGGCGGGCATCACCACTGAGTTGCCGGGTGCATTTTTCCACGGGCCGCGTCTGCGGCCCGTTTTGTTTTAAGCTTGAGCCTCTGCATTCTCCACCATGTCCATGACCGATCCCGCACCTCTGCTGTGTGTTGACGATCTCACCGTCGAGATCGCCGGCGAGCGCACGGTCTGCCCGGTCGATGGCCTCAGCCTGCAAATTTCCCGCGGCCAGACGCTCGCCCTGCTGGGCGAGTCGGGATGCGGAAAATCGATGACCGCGCTGGCCCTGATGCGCTTGTTGCCGGCGGCCGGACGGATTGCGCGCGGCTCGGTGCGCTACGCCGGCCGCGAGCTGCTGGCCTTGCCCGAAGCGCAGATGCGCGGCGTGCGCGGCGGCAGCGTGGCCATGATCTTTCAGGAGCCGGCCACCAGCCTCAATCCGGTGATGAGCGTCTTTCGCCAGATTGACGAGGTGCTGCGGCGTCATCGCGAGCTGTCCCGCTCAGAAGCACGGGCCGAGGCCGAGCGTCTGCTCTCGGCGGTGGGCATCCCGGACGCCGGGCGGCGGCTGGACGACTATCCGTTCCAGTTTTCCGGCGGGATGAAGCAGCGCGTCATGATCGCGATGGCGCTCGCCGGCGAACCCGAGCTGCTGATCGCCGACGAGCCCACCACCGCGCTCGACGTGACTCTGCAGGCGCAGGTGCTCGACCTGCTCGCCGCCTTGCAGCACAGCCGCCACATGGCGATGCTGCTGATCACCCACGATCTGGGCGTGGTGGCGCGGATGGCCCATCACGTGGGGGTGATGTACGCCGGCCAACTGGTGGAAACCGGCGCGCGCGACGCGTTCTTCGATGCCCCGCTGCATCCGTACTCACGCAAGCTGTTCGCCGCGCTGCCGAGCCCCGGCGAGCGCGGGGTGGAACTCGAAACCCTGCCGGGCAGGGTGCCGGCGCTCGACCGTCCATTTGCCGGCTGCCGCTTTGCGGACCGTTGTTCCGAAGCCCTGCCGCACTGCGCGAGCACGCTGCCGGCGTGGCACACCGTCGAGGGGCGCTCGGTGCGCTGCCATCTATACGCAGCGGGTCAGCGGCCGCTGCGGCCGAGCGTGTCGAGCCCGGTGCCCACGGTGAGCGCCATTCACGATCCGACGCCGGTATTGCAGGTCGACGACCTGAAGGTGCATTTTCCGGTGCGCAAGGGGGTGCTCAAACGGGTGGTCGGCCACGTCAAGGCGGTGGACGGCATTTCGCTCGCGCTGATGCCCGGCCGCACGCTGGCGCTGGTGGGCGAGTCGGGCTGCGGCAAGACCACCGCCGGCAAGGCGATCATGCAGCTGATCCGGCCGACCGGCGGCTCGGTCAGGCTCGCCGGTGAGGAGCAGACCTCGCGCCGCGGCGCCGCGCTGCACACCCTGCGCGAAAACGTGCAGATGGTGTTCCAGGACCCCTTCGCCTCGCTCAATCCGCGCATGCGGGTGGGCGACATTCTCGACGAAGGCATGGCGGCGCTGGGCGTCGGCGGCAGCCGCGCCGAGCGCGCGCGGCACATCGATCGACTGCTCGAGCGGGTCGGGCTGAACCCCGAGATGCGCGCGCGCTTTCCGCACGCGTTCTCCGGCGGGCAGCGGCAGCGCATCGCGCTGGCGCGGGCGCTGGCGGTGTCGCCGAAGGTGATCATCTGCGACGAGCCGACCAGCGCGCTGGACGTGTCGGTGCAGGCACAGATTCTCAACCTGCTGCGCGACGTGCAGCGCAGCGACGGCGTCGCCTACCTGTTCATCACCCACAACATCGCGGTGGTGGATTTTCTGGCCACCGAGGTGGCGGTGATGTATCTGGGCCGGATCGTCGAATTCGGCCCCACCGAGGCGGTGCTGCGCGCGCCGCGCCATCCCTACACCCGGCGTCTGCTGGCGGCCGTGTTGAGCGCAGACACGGCCGCGTCAGCGCCGGCGGAGGATGCGCCGGTGGATGTCCTGGAGCTGCCCTCGGCGCTCAATCCGCCGGCGGGCTGTCACTTCCACCCGCGCTGCCCCATGGCCGATGCGCGCTGCCGGCGTGAGTATCCGGCCCAGACCGTGCTGGCCGGCGGCGCCTACGTGCGCTGCCACCACGCTGACGCGCCAGCGCATTAGCGCGACTTTCGCCGCGCCTTGCGTCTCGGGCTGAGGCGCACCTCGTCCGCCGTCGGAAAGTCTGGCAGCAGCTCGCTGAGCGGCAGGATCGACTCGATGTCGGCGCCGGCCGGCACCAGCAGCGTCCGGCCCGGCCGGGCCTGCGCGGGAGAGGTGAGGCCATTGATCTGCAGCAGCTGGGTGACGCTCAGATTGAACTTGCCTGCGAGGGTCGCGAGGCGGTCCTTCTTGCCGAGCCGGTAGGTTTTCCAGCGTGGGGTGGCATCGCTCAGGCGCGCCTTGAAACCGTCGATCTTGTCGGCCGGCAGCGCCAGTCGCTGGTTGCCGGCCGGAATCACCGGGCGGCGGAAGGCCGGATTGAGCGCCACCAGCTCGTCGAGCGAGGTGTCGGCGTAGTCCGCGGCCATCGCCAGATCGATGCCGGCCGGGCTTTCCACCAGCCCGAAATAGGTCCGGTTGGGGACGTGGGGCAGGTCGATGGCGAACAGTTCGGGCCGGGCCAGAATGTTTTTCAGCGCCTGCAGTTTGGGCACGTAATCGCGCGTTTCCTTGCGCAGCGGCAGATGGGCGTATTCGGTCGACCGGCCTGCCGCCGCATTGCGGCGGATCGCGCGCTGCACGGTGCCTTCGCCGGCGTTGTAGGAAGCGAGGGCCAGATGCCAGTCGCCGTGCATGTCGTAGATCCGTTCGAGGTAGTCGAGGGCGGCCTCGGTCGAGGCGATCACGTCGCGTCGCTCGTCGACCCACTCGTTCTGCTGGAGGTTGAAGTAACGCCCGGTGGAGGGCACGAACTGCCATAGCCCGGCGGCTTTCGAGCGCGAATAGGCCATCGGGTTGAAGCCACTTTCGACCATCGGTAGCAGGGCAATCTCGGTGGGCAGACCGCGCTGCTCCAGCGCATCGACGATGTGATACATGTAGCGGTAGCTGCGCTCGAACAGCCGGCGCAGCGCGGCGGGGTGGCTGAGGTACTGGATCTGGCGCTCATTGACCTCGGGGGTGGTGAGGTCCGGCATGCCGAAGCCGCGACGGATGCGGTCCCACAGATCGGCGGCCTGGTGGGTGAGGTCGACCGTGATGATCGGCTCTTCGACCGGCTGGATCGCCAGAATGCGGGTGTCGGTGGTGCTCAGGCCCTGGCCGTCGGGCGTCGCGGTGGAGGGCTCGGCGCGCGCCAGCCCGCAGAGCAGGGCGATCAGCAGGGCGGCCGGTTTTTTCATGGCGTCAGACTTGCGGGCCGGGCAAACATGGGGTAGAGGATTCTATGAGGTGGTGCGCAAAAGCGTCAAACCGGTGGCATTTGAGGGTAATTTCTCCTTGCAGGCACGATCTGGCGCCGTGTTCGATGCAATAATGAGCGGGTATTCACCGGCATAGTCAAGGCCATGAACGTCCTGCTGATCGAAGACACGATGACCAGCGCCACCGTGGTGTCTCACCAGCTTGCCCGGCTGGGGCTGGAGTCGGTGCATGCGCGCGACGGGGAGGCGGGTCTGGCGCTGTTCAAAAAGCATCGGCCGGATCTGGTCCTGCTCGACGTGATCATGCCGGGGCTGGATGGTTTCGAGGTGGCGCGGCGGATTCGCCAGCTCGAGGAAGACGGTGAGTGGACCCCGATCATCTTCCTGACCGCGCGCACCAGCGACGAAGACCTGGAGCGCGGCATTGAGTCGGGCGGCGACGACTATCTGATCAAGCCGGTCTCCGAAGTCGTGCTGGCGGCCAAGGTCCGCGCCATGCAGCGGCTCGCCCAGATGCGCTATTCGCTGGTGGTGCTGACCCGCCGGCTCGACGAAGCCAACCGCGAACTGACCCGCTTGACTTCGGTGGACGGGCTCACCGGCATCGCCAACCGACGCTGTTTTGACGAAACCATCGTGCGTGAGGGGCAGCGCGCCCGCCGCAATCGTCTGCCCCTGTCGGTGTTGATGGTGGATGTGGACTTCTTCAAGCAGTACAACGATGGCTACGGCCATCAGGCCGGGGATGAATGCCTCAAGCAGATTGCCGCCACGCTGCAGTCGCTGCTTCGGCGGCCGGGCGATCTGGTGGCGCGCTTCGGCGGCGAGGAGTTTGTGGTGGTGCTGCCGGAAACCAATGCCGTCGGGGCGAGCCGGGTGGCGGAGGAGATGCGTCAGATGGTCGACGCGCTGGCGCTTCCGCATGAGAGCGCGCCGCAGCATAAGTTTGTCACCGTCAGTATCGGGGTGGCCACTGCCTACCCCTCGCCGGATGACGACTGTGGCGGCGTCGAGCAATTGCTGTCGAGCGCCGATCAGGCCCTCTATGCCGCCAAGGCCGAGGGGCGCAACCGGGTGGTGGTGGCGCAGACGCTGGCCCGCGCCTCTGCCCTCTAAGCTGTTTTTACCCGCTCGGACATTCCCTCAAAACGTGTTTTTCCATTCCCGCAGCCGGGTGAAACACGCCTGCGCATCGCCTGGCGCATGGCCCAGATGCGCCGTCAGCGCGGCCTGAACGCCTGGCTGATCGACACGCAAAAACGGATTGATCGCTTTTTCCCGCCCGATCGTGCTCGGCAGCGTCGGCTGGTTCTCGGCGCGTCGCCGCTGGCAGGTCGCCAGCCAGGCATCGCGTGCCGGGTTGTCGGCCTCCACCGCGCAGGCAAACGCCAGATTGGCGAGGGTGTATTCGTGGGTGCAGTACACCCGCGTGTCGTCGGGCAGCGCGGCGAGCCGCTTGAGCGAGGCGTGCAGTTGCGCCGCGGTGCCGTCGAACAGCCGTCCGCAGCCGGCGCTGAACAGGGTGTCGCCGCAGAACAGCGTGCCCGGCGCGTAGTACGCGATGTGGCCGGCGGTGTGGCCGGGAATGTCGAGCACCTCGAAGCGCAGGTCGAGCTCCTCGATCGTCACCACGTCGCCCTCGCGCAGCCGGTGGGTGACGCCGTCGATGGATTCGCCGGCCGGTCCGTAGACCGGGCAGTTGCCGGCCAGCGCGGCGATGCCGCCGGTGTGGTCGCGGTGGTGATGGGTGATCAGGATCGCGGCGAGCGTCAGCGCGTGTTGCGCGATAAAATCACGCACGGGCCCGGCGTCGCCGGGGTCGACCGCCACGGCGTGACGACCGTTGTGCATCAACCAGATATAGTTGTCGTTGAACGCCGGAATCGGAACGATCTGCATCACTCATGTCTCCACAATTGCACGCGACCTCATCGAACGCTCCGGCCACCGCCTTGGCCCGCTGGCTGGATTCGCCGGCCGGACAATACGCGATGGGCTGGGAGGCGCGACAGTTCGACGCCATGGTAGCCGATCTGTTCGGCTATCACGCCGTGCAGGTCGGCATGCCGGCGTTCGACCTGCTGCGCAACAACCGTATTCCGATGCGCGTGCGCTGTGCCGCGTTGCCCAGCGACGCTCAGAGCGGTGTGCTGGCCGAGCCGGAATTTCTGCCCTTCGGGGCCAACAGCGTCGATCTGCTGCTGTTGCCGCATGTGCTCGAATTCTCGGAGTTGCCCCACCAGGTTTTGCGCGAGGTCGAGCGGGTGCTGGTGCCCGAGGGCCGGGTGATCATCTCCGGCTTCAATCCGGTCAGCCTGTGGGGCGCACGGCGTCTCGTGCAGCGGCGCAGCCCGCAGTACCCTTGGCAAGGTCAGTACCTGAGCATGCGCCGTATTCGGGACTGGCTCAAACTGCTCGGCTTCGAGCCGCATGCCGGCCGTTTCGGCTGTTATGCGCCGCCGCTCACCCAGGCCAAATGGCTCGGCCGATGCCAGTTCATGGACCGCGTCGGGCAGCGCTGGTGGCCGGTGTGCGGCGGGGTGTATCTGCTGCACGCGGTCAAGCGCGTGCATGGCATGCGCCTCATCCAGCCCAAGTGGCGCAGCAAGCGAGCGAGCGCCAAATCCCTCTCTCCGGTGGCCCAGAAAGGTCAGCGGGTGGTCAATGGTTTCAGGAAAACAGATGAGCAGTGAGGTGGATGTATTTACCGACGGCGCGTGCAGCGGCAACCCCGGCCCCGGCGGCTGGGGAGCGATCCTGCGCGCCGGCGCACATGAAAAGACGCTGTGGGGCGGCGAGCCGGAGACGACCAACAACCGGATGGAGTTGCTCGCCGTGATCCGCGCGCTCGAAACCCTCAAGCGGCCAAGCCGGGTGCGGGTTCATACCGACAGCCAGTACGTGCAGAAAGGCATCTCGGAGTGGATTCACGGCTGGAAGGCGCGCGGCTGGAAAACCGCGTCGAGGGCGCCGGTCAAGAACGCTGACTTGTGGCGGGCGCTGGATGCGGCGCAATCGGCGCATGAGGTCGAATGGATCTGGGTCAAGGGCCACGCCGGCCACGTCGACAACGAACGCGCCGACGCGCTCGCCCGTCAGGGGGTGGACGATGTGCGCAAACAGCAGCGCGGCTAGAACGCCGACTCGGGAATGACAATGCGACAGATTGTGCTGGATACCGAAACCACCGGACTCGATTGGCGCACGGGCGACCGGGTGATCGAGATCGGCTGCGTCGAGCTGGTCGACCGCAAACTCACTGGCCGCCACTACCACGTGTATCTCAATCCGGACCGCGACATCGACGCCGGTGCGGTCGAGGTGCACGGCATCACCAGTGAGTTCCTCGCCGACAAGCCGCGCTTCAAGGATGTGGTCGGGGAGTTCGAGGATTTTGTGCGCGATGGCGAGCTGGTCATCCACAACGCCGCCTTCGACGTCGGCTTCCTCGACAACGAGCTGACCCTGCTCGACCGGCCGCGGCTCGACACGCTTTGCGTCGGGGTGGTGGACACCCTGAAAATGGCCAAGGAAATGAATCCTGGCAAGAAGGCTTCGCTCGATGCTTTGTGCGACCGCTTCGAGATCGACAACGGGCGGCGCACCCTGCACGGCGCCTTGCTCGACGCGGAGCTGCTGGCTGAAGTCTATCTGGCGATGACGCGCGGTCAGGAGAGCCTGATCATCGGGCTCGACGATGCGGTCGAGCGGCCGCTGGACGCCGCCGGCGCAGAGACGTCGGCGGCGCGGCCAGCGCTCAGGGTGCTCAGGGCCAGTGCAGAAGAACTGGCCGCTCATGCCGCCCAATTGCAGGACATCGCCGACGCCGCGCAGGGGCAATGCGTGTGGTTGCCGGCCGCCCCGGCGGACGGCGCGGCTTAGAGCGCCAGCCGGTCGCCGGTGGCCGGGTTGGACTCGATCAGGCGTTTGACCGTCGGGCGCAAATCCAGCCCGGTCGCCATGTGGACTTCCTCGGCGCGCGCGCGCAGTTCGGTGGCGCTGACTTCAACCGGCTGACCCGTGGCGGCAAAGGCGATGAAATTGCCCTGGTCGGCCGAGGCGAAGGCCAGGCTGCGCTGGTCGAAGGCGTAGCCGATGCGGGCGATGGTGCTGTCGTAGCGCCGGCTGCGGTTGAACAGGTTGACCGACAGCAGGCCGGTGTCGCCGAGGCGCTCTCGCAGGGCGGTGTAGAACGCGATCGCGTTGAGCGGGCCGGGGCGCACATCGTGGTCGTAGGCGTCGAGGAGGATCAGGTCCCAGCTTTCATCGGTCTGGGCGATGAAATCCAGCCCGTCGGCCAGATGAATGCGCAGCCGGTCGTCTTCGCGCGGCAGCTGAAAGCAACTGTGCGCGATGGCCACCACGCGCGGTTCGATCTCCACCACGGTATGCGCCGCCTCCGGCAAGCGGGCATGGATGAACTTGGCCAGCGAGCCCGCCCCCAGCCCGATCGACAGCACCCGCCGCGGCCAGGGCGCATCGCGCATCAGCAGGCCAGCCATCATCTCGCGGGTGTAGGGCAGTTCGAGTGCGTGTGGATTGCGCAGGCGCATCGCGCCCTGCACCCAGTCGGTGCCGAAGTGCAGGTAACGCACGCCGCCTTCTTCGCGGATGTCGATCGGATTGTCCATGGCCTGTCTGTTCAGGGCTCGTCGTAGCCGGGCGACCACGGATTGGGGGTGAATCTGAGTGGCGCGCGGCGGTTCGCCGGAACGGTGACCCGCACCCAGCCGAGGAAGGGGTAGCCGTAGGATTCGATGCGCGTGAATTTGGCGATCGGCTTGCCGGCCTCGTCGAGCAGTGGTTGGTCGATGGTCATGCGGTGGCTGTCGCCGTGGACCAGCACGGTCGGATGACGCGCGGTCAGCACGTGACGCCGCAGGCGGTCGAGAAAGTCGCGGTAGGCCGGCTTGGGCGTGCCGGCGGCGTAGGCGTTGAAATACAGGTCGGCATGGATCACCAGCACCAGCGCTCGTGCGCGGGTGACACGGGCGCGGAAAAAGGCGGCATCCAGCCAGGCAGTGTTGGCCAGAGCGCGCAGCACATGTTCGTCCGGCTGGGCGAGATTGTTGTCGCTGCCCGGAATGTTGAGCGTGGCGAACACGATGCCGTCCTTCTCCCAGCGCAGGTTTTCGGGGAATGGGCGGGCGCGCGGAAAATCGCTCTGACGGCGCACCGCGGTCGTCTCGCTGCCCAGTGAGCGCGGCTGCGAGAAGAACACTTTGCGCAGATGGGCGAGCCGTTCGGTCGGTTCAAAGCTTCCAGCCGGTAGCCGGTGGCAATCGGTCCATTCGTTGTCGCCGGGGGTGTAGATGAGTGGGGCCGGTACGCTGTTGAACAAGGCCAGACGATCGGCGTACATCTCATCCGAGCAGTAACTGGTGCCGGATTTGATGTCGCCCACATGAAGAATGAAAGCCGGCTTGGTGACGCTGATGTCCGCCAGCATGCCCGGCAGGTGGCGGCGTTCGTAGTCCGAGTATGGGGAGTCGCCGATGATCGCGAAATGCCACTCGCCGGCCATCGCCAGCGGCGCCATCAGGCTGAGGAAAACGATCAACAAGCGGTGGCGGAACATCAGCGCACCAGCCGTTTGAGGGCGTAGAGCTGTTCGAGCGCTTCGCGTGGGCTGAGGTTGTCGGGGTCGAGGTCGGCCAGCGCGCCGACCGCCGGATGAGCGGGTGGATCGATGTCCTCGGCGGGCAGCGCGGCGAACAGGTCGGGCTGCGGTCCATCGGCGATTTCGCGGTTCTCCAGCGCGCGCAGCCGCCGCCGTGCGTCGCGCAGCACGACAGGCGGAATGCCGGCCAGCGCGGCCACTTCGATTCCGTAGCTCTGGCTCGCCGGGCCTTCTTCAAGCGCGTGCAGAAAGACGATCCGGTGGCCGTGCTCGACCGCGTCGAGATGGACGTTGGCGCATTCGGGATAGCCGACGTTGAGCCGGGTGAGTTCGAAGTAGTGGGTCGCGAACAGGGTCAGGCTGCGGGTTTTTTCGAGCAGGTGGCGGGCAATCGCGAAGGCCAGCGCGAGGCCGTCGAAGGTGGAGGTGCCACGGCCGATCTCGTCCATCAGCACCAGGCTGTGCTCGCCCGCGGCGTTGAGAATCGCCGCCGCTTCGGTCATTTCGACCATGAAGGTGGAGCGCCCGGAGGCGAGATCGTCGGAGGCGCCGATGCGGGTGAAGATGGCGTCGATCGGGCCGATGCGGGCGTGCTCGGCGGGCACGAAGCTGCCGATGTGGGCCATCAGCGTGATCAGCGCGACCTGTCGCATGAAGGTCGATTTGCCGCCCATGTTCGGCCCGGTGATCATCAGCATGCGCCGCGTCGGCGCCAGCGTGCAGGCGTTGGCGATGAAGTCTTCGACCTGGCGTTCGACCACCGGATGGCGGCCGCCCTCGATGTGGATGCCGGGTTGTTCGGAGAAACTCGGGCAGCGGTAGTCGTAGCGCCGCGCAGCCTCGGCGAGCGCGGCCAGTGCGTCGAGTTCCGCCAGCGCGCGGGCGATTCGCTGCAGCGCCGGAATCTCTCCGGCGAGTGCGTCGAGCACTTCATCGTAGAGTGCCTTCTCGCGCGCCAGCGCCCGTTCGCGTGCCGACAATGCCTTGTCTTCGAAGGCTTTGAGCTCGGGGGTGATGTAGCGTTCGGCGTTCTTCAGGGTTTGCCGGCGGCGGTAGTCGTCCGGCACCGTGTCGCCGTGGACGCGGCTGATCTCGATGTAGAAACCATGCACCCGGTTGTATTCGACCTTGAGGCTGTGGATGCCGGTGCGTTCGCGCTCGCGCGCTTCGAGCGCCATCAGGAATTCGCCGCAATTGTTCTGGATGCCGCGCAGCTCGTCGAGGTCGGCGTCGAAGCCGTCGGCAATCACCCCGCCGTCGCGCAGTACCGCCGCCGGTTCGGGGGCGATCGCGCGCGCCAGCAGATCGGTGCCGGTCGGGGGCGAGGTCAGCGCCGCGACCAGCGTTTGCAGGATCGGTGCCTCAACCGTCGCCAAGGGCGCGAGGAGCGTCGGCAGTGCGAGGAGGGTGTCGCGCAGCGCCGACAGGTCGCGCGGGCGGGCCGAGCGCAGCGCCACGCGGGCGGTGATGCGGTCGACGTCGGCGATGCCTTTGAGCGCGCTGCGTACCGCGCCGCCGGGGCCGTCGCCCGCGACCCCGAGCAATTCGTCCACGCCGGCGTGGCGGTCGGTGATCGCGTTGCGGTCGCGCAGCGGGTGGTGAATGGCGTGGCGCAGCCAGCGTGAGCCCATGCTGGTGACGCAGGTGTCGAGGCAGGAGAGCAGGGTGGGGGCGGCTTCGCCGCGCAGCGTTTCGGTCAGCTCCAGATTGCGGCGGGTGGCGGCGTCGATGCGGATGAATTCGGATTCGGACTCGACCCGCAAGCCGGTGACGTGGCGCAAGCTCTGCTGCTGGGTTCCGCTGGCGTAGTCGTACAGCGCCGCCGCGGCGGCCAGCGCCACCGTCAGCCCCTCGGCGCCAAAACCGGTGAGGTCGCGGGTGCCCAGTTGCGTGGTGAGTACCCGTTGGCCGCTGGCGGCGTCGAACTGATGGTCGGGGAGGCGTTGCAGCGCCGGGGCGAGGGCATCGACGAGCGGCAGGCGCAGCGCGTCGGAGATCAGCACTTCGGCCGGCCGGAGGCGCTCGAACTGCGCTTGAAGTTGCTCGGGCGCGCACTCGAGCAGGCGCAGGTCGCCGTTGGCGAGGTTCAGCCAGGCCAGCCCGAGGCGGCCGCGATTGAGGTGTGCCGCCAGCAGCAGCGCGTCACGCCGCTCGTCGAGCAGCGCCGCGTCGGTGAGTGTGCCGGGGGTGACGATGCGCGACACCGCGCGCTCGACCGGCCCCTTGGCGGTGGCCGGGTCGCCAATCTGCTCGGCAATCACCACCGATTC
Organism: Rhodocyclaceae bacterium; assembly: GCA_020446005.1. Taxonomy (GTDB): domain Bacteria; phylum Pseudomonadota; class Gammaproteobacteria; order Burkholderiales; family Rhodocyclaceae; genus Nitrogeniibacter. The sequence goes on from JAGRFO010000194.1 coordinate 13,405, forward strand.
GCCCAGACGCACCAGTCGCGCGAGGTATTGCTCGACCGCGTGGTAGGGCACCCCGGCCATCTTGATCGGCTCGCCAGCCGATTTGCCGCGCGTGGTGAGTGTGATGTCGAGCAGGCGCGCGGCCTTTTCGGCGTCCTCGAAAAACAGCTCGTAGAAGTCGCCCATGCGGTAGAACAGCAACAGCTCCGGATGCGTGGCCTTGAGGGCCAGGTACTGCTGCATCATCGGGGTGTGGCCGTCGGGCGAACGGAGCATCGGCGCGGGTGCTCAGGCGGTGACGCCGGCGGGGCGGTGGGCCTGGATGATGGGCAGCAGTTGGGCGAAGATTTTGGGCGAGCCGGCGACGAGGTTGCCAGTGCTCAGGTAGTCCGAATCGCCGGCCAGATCGCTGATCAGCCCGCCGGCTTCCTGCACCAGCAGCGCACCGCCGGCCATGTCCCAGGGCTTGAGCCCCATCTCCCAGAAGCCGTCGACGCGACCGCAGGCGACATAGGCCAGGTCGAGCGCGGCGGCGCCGGGGCGACGGATGCCGGCGGTTTTCTGGCACAGGTCGCGGAACATCGCCAGGTAGGCGTCGATGTGGTCGAATTCGCGGAACGGGAAGCCGGTGGCGAGCAGCGATTCGGCCAGCTTGGTGCGCCGCGAGACGCGAATGCGCCGGTCGTCGAGAAAGGCGCCGCCGCCTTTGGTGGCGTAGAACAGCTCGTTGCGCGAGGGGTCATACACCACCGCCTGCTCGATCACCCCGGCGTGGGCCAGCGCGATCGACACCGCGTATTGCGGAAAGCCGTGGATGTAGTTGGTGGTGCCGTCGAGCGGATCGATGATCCATTGATAGTCTGCGTCGGGCTTGCCTGCGGAGAGGCCGGACTCTTCTGCTAAGATGCCGTGCCCCGGAAAGGCGTCGAGCAGCACCTCGATGATCGCGCGTTCCGCCGCACGGTCGACCTCGGTGACGAAATCGCGGGCGCTCTTGGCTTCGATGTGCAGGCGGTCGATGTCGTTGGCGGCGCGGTTGATGGTGGCGCCAGCCCGGCGGGCGGCCTTGACGGCGATGGTGAGGGTGGGATGCATTTCGGTCCGTGGCGGCTGCGCTCAACGTGCGTGTCGCAGAGAATTGGAAAACCACGAATTTTAATATGAAACCAGCCGCCACGCTCGATCGTGTCCGGATTGTCCTGACCCGCACCAGCCATCCGGGCAACATCGGTGCGGCCGCGCGGGCGATGAAAACCATGGGGCTGTCCCAGCTGGTGCTGGTCTCGCCCAAGTGCTTTCCCGACCCTGTCGCCACCGCTCGCGCCTCCGGTGCTGGCGATGTCCTGGATGGCGCGCGAGTGGTTGATTCGCTTGACGCAGCCCTGCGCGGCACGGTGTTTTCGGCGGCGATGACGGCGCGTCGGCGCTTGCTGTCGCTGCCGATGGCGTACCCCCGCGCGGCCAGCCAGACGCTGGCCAGCCACGCCGCGCAGGGCGAGGTGGCGCTGGTGTTCGGTAACGAAACCAGTGGCCTCAGCAACGAAGAACTGGCGTTGTGCGATCTGCCGGTGATGATTCCCGCCAATCCCGACTACAGCTCGCTCAATCTTGCCGCGGCGGTGCAGATCCTGTGCTACGAGATGCGCTTGAGCTGCGAGTCCCTCGCTCCGCCGCCGGATGGCGCAGCCACGGTGGCGGGTTTTGATGAGGTCGAAGGGTTTTACGCCCACATCGAGCAGGCCATGATTGCCTCCGGTTTTCACGATCCAGCCAACCCGCGCAAGCTGATGCCGCGCGTTCGTCGTCTGTTTGGCCGCATCCGTCTCGAAAAGGAAGAGGTCGGCATCTTGCGCGGGCTGCTCAGTGCGTTGGGTCATAAAGTCGATTAAAATAGTCGGAAATTGTCGGCTGATGGCGCGCTGTGCGCGAGCGGCCGCGTGCGAGCTCGGAGAAATCAATGTTCAGTCGCTTGCGTGAAACCATCGCCAGTGTGCGCAGCCGCGATCCGGCCGCGCGTTCCGCGCTGGAGGTGCTCACCTGCTACCCGGGGCTGCACGCCCTGATGTTCCACCGCGTGGCGCACGCGGCATGGACGCACGAGTTGTTCTGGCTGGGGCGTTTCGTCAGCCACATCGGCCGCTGGCTGACCGGCATCGAGATTCACCCCGGTGCGGTGATCGGGCGTCGGGTGTTCATCGACCATGGCTTTGGCGTGGTGATCGGCGAGACCGCGGTGGTCGGCGACGACTGCACCATCTATCAGGGCGTCACGCTGGGCGGGACTTCGCTGTATCGCGGCACCAAGCGCCACCCCACGCTGGGCAAGGGTGTGGTGGTCGGCGCAGGGGCCAAAGTGCTGGGCGGGTTCACGGTGGGTGATGGCGCCAAGGTCGGCTCCAACGCGGTGGTGGTCAAGCCGGTGCCGGAAGGTGCGACCGCGGTCGGCAATCCGGCGCGGGTGCTCGATCGCGAACGCGACGATGCGCGCGCGCAGAAGGCTGAGCAGATGGGATTTTCGGCCTACGGGGTGACGCGCGACATGGACGATCCGCTGGCCAAGGCCTTCCATGGCCTGCTCGACCACGCGGTCGAAACCGATCGCCGTCTTGAGGTCTTGCTCAAGCGGATGGAGGATGCCGGCGTGCAGGTCAATGGCGCGGCCCAGCAGGGCGACGAATTCGACGCCGAGCGGCTGAGCAAGATGGTCGAATAGATCTGGTGAATAGTTGATCGCTGTAGTCGGGTACTGTATAGTTGACCGAAAAGTTCGGGTATTGACGCAGCGAGGATTTCCCCATGAGACTGACCACCAAAGGCCGCTTTGCGGTGACCGCCATGATCGACTTGGCCTTGCGCCAGGAAGCCGGCCCCGTCACGCTGGCCGGCATCGCCGAGCGGCAGAGCATTTCGCTGTCCTACCTGGAGCAGTTGTTCGGCAAGCTGCGCCGCCACAAGCTGGTGTCGAGCGTGCGTGGGCCGGGCGGCGGTTACTGTCTGGCGCGGGAGATGAGCGACATCACGGTGGCGGACATCATCCTCGCGGTCGACGAGCCGTTGGACGCGACCCAGTGCGGCGGCAAGCAGAACTGCCATGACGAGCATCGCTGCATGACCCACGATCTGTGGACCAACCTCAATCGCCGGATGTACGACTATCTCGATTCGGTCACCCTCGGCGGGCTGGTCGATCAGCAGCACGAACGGGCGGCGCGGATCGCGGTGATCAAGGACGAGCGCGTGCGCCCCTCGGGTGGCGAATCGGTGTCGGCCTGATCGGCGAGAAAAGTCATGTTCGCCCCGGTGTATCTCGACCACAACGCCACCACGCCGCTCGACCCGGCGGTGCGGGAGGCCATGCTGCCGTATCTCGACGCGCGCTATGGCAACCCGTCGAGCCGGCACGAATACGGTCGTCACGCCCGCGCCGCGATTGACGCTGCGCGCGCTCAGGTGGCCGAGGCGGTGGGGGCGCACAGCACCGAAGTGGTCTTCACCAGCGGTGGTTCGGAGGCCAACAACCTGTTCCTCAAAG
>JAGRFO010000019.1 GCA_020446005.1 Rhodocyclaceae bacterium
ACTACAGCGTGCCGGCTGAAAAGCATCATATCTATTACCGCATTGGTGATGCCCACATTGAAATTATCGATGTGCTGCACCAGTCAATGGAGCCTTCGCTCCACTTATGAGCTTTGAGCCGGAACAGATAGCGATTCCAGCAGCCTTTCAAAGCTCGATTTCTTTCCTCTGGTGGCTAACGTTGGAGGTAAGGGGCGCGGAGCCGGCTTGCCGACGGAGCGTCCTTCTTGACCGAAGGGTTGGGCATGGGCTTAATTTCGACCATGTAGTTCAAGTAACTCGATCATGTCGTTGTAGCTGCGCTTCTTTGCAATCGAATGCGCGGTGCTACCCTTGTCGGACGAATTTCCAATATTCGCTCCCGCTTCAAGTAAAGACTTTGCTACTTCTACGTGATTGTTGAGAGCGGCATACATAAGAGCCGTTGAGCCTGACGTACTACGTTCATTGACTTCTGCACCATACGACAATAGCTCTTTGACACGAACCAAGTTTCCCTCAGCAGAGGCGACCATAAGCTCGGTTAAGCCTTCGCTTTCGATTTTCTTTTTCTGCTTTTCTGTTTCCATCTCTTCAGGCGAAAGAGTCTGACGTCTCAGCCAAGACAGAACAAAATAAGAGACAACTAAAACTGAAATCAACAACCCAAGCCATGTATGTGCAATAGCTTTTGATATCGCCATCGCTATAAGAACAAAAGCAACTAGCGCAAAGTTTCTCAGGAGTTTACTTCCGCCACTTTTCGCAGAATTATTGTCACGAAGCAGAATGGGGTGCGTTGGTCGAGGCGGCAACTTTTCGCCCCTTTCCTCGAATATTTCTTCAATGGCTTTATGTGCCTCTTCAGCTAACTCATCGCCAAGCGCCCGCTTCTGAAGCAAATACTCCGAATCCCAACTGGAATACATTTCCTTATAAGTGCTCATACGGTTAATCTCGAACAAATGCCCAACGTGCTGTAGACGTCAAAAATGACGTCCACATCTGACGATTGACGTCTACATCCAAAGGCACGTCACATGCGTTTTGCATTTTTCCCGCACTCAATACTAAACTGCACACCCTTACACCTCCGGTACCTGCCATGCCAGATGCTGTGCAGCCCGCGCCACGGCTGCTGGACCAGCTCAGGGCCTCAATCCGATATCGCCACTATAGCCTGAGAACCGAAAAGGCATATGTCTACTGGGTTTGCGCTTTCGCACATTACCACCACCCGAAGCATCCAGGGGAGATGGGCGCGGCGGCAGTGACCGCGTTTCTGAACTGGCTGTCAGGCGCCCGGGGCTGTGCGCCAGCGACACACCATCAGGCGCTGTCGGCGATTCTGTTTCTGTACCGGGATGTCTTGCAGGTCGAGCGACACTGGCTCACCGAACTTCAGCGCCCCAAGCAGTCCATTCGGCGGGATGCATCCCGCCCTACGTCTTCTCGCGGCGGTTCGAGCCGGCGCGCATCTGGTATTCGAACACCCGGCATTCGAGCGCGCCGTTGAATAGCGGGGTGCGTTTGCTGGCCTTGAGGCGGATGAGTTTGGGTAGTTCGGGGTCGGCGGAGAGGAAGTAGCAGCGCCAGCCGGCCCAACGGGCCTTGAGGGCGTCGCCGAGCTTGGGGTAGAACGCGGCCAGTTCGGCGGTTTCACCAATGCGCACGCCGTAGGGCGGGTTGGCGACCATCACGCCTTCGTCGGCGGGCGGGGTGCGTTCGGTGAGTTCGGCCTGTTCCAGCCGCACCATGTCGGCGAGGCCGGCGGCTTCGAGGTTGATGCGCGCGCGCTTGACCTGCCCCGCTTCGCTGTCGGAGCCGAAGATCGGCAGACCGGTGGCGTGGCGGCGGCGGCCTTCGGCGGCGCGGCGGAGGCGGCGCCAGGCGGCTTCGTCACAGGTCTTGAGCGCTTCGAAGGCAAAGCGGCGGTCGAGGCCGGGGGCAATGTCGAGGGCAATCTGCACCGCTTCGATCAGGAAGGTGCCGGAGCCACACATCGGGTCGAGCAGCGCCTCGGAGGGATGCCAGCCGGTCATGCGCAGGATGCCGGCGGCGAGATTTTCCTTGAGCGGCGCTTCCACCGCGGCCTGCTTGAAGCCGCGCTTGTAGAGCGGCTCGCCGGTGGTGTCGAGGTAGAGCATGGCCTCATCGGCGGTGAGGAAGGCGTGGATGCGCACGTCGGGGTTGGCGGTGTCGATGCTGGGCCGCGCGCCGCGCACCGCGCGGAAGTGGTCGCACACCGCGTCCTTGATACGCAGGGTGATGAACTCCAGGCTCTTGAGCGGCGAGCGGCGGGCGGTGACGTAGACGCGCATCGTCTGCTCGGGGGTGAACCACTTGGCCCAGGTGACGCCGTAGGCGAGCTTGTAGATGTCCTGCTCGCCGCGGTAGCGGCCATGGGCGACCTGCCACAGCACCCGGGTGGCGAGGCGGCTTTCCAGATTGACCGACCAGGCCAGCGCCCAGTCGCCAGTGAAGGCGACGCCGCCGTGCACCGCCCGCACGTTGCGCGCGCCCAGGCCGGCGAGCTCTTCTTCCAGCGCCGGTTCGAGGCCGCGCGGACACGGCGCAAAAAATTTTTCAGCCATCACGCCTCCGCTCAGAACGGTTTGAGTACCACCAGAAACACGACCACGAACAGGACCAGCACCGGCATCTCGTTGAACACCCGATACCAGGTGTGGCTGCGCGTGTTGGCGTTCGCCGCAAAGCGGGCGAGCAGCGTGCCGCAGTAGACGTGGTAGCCGATGAGCGCCACCACCAGCGCGGTCTTGGCGTGCAGCCAGCCGCCGGTAAACCCGTAGCCCAGCCACAGCCACAGGCCGAGCCCCACGGCGAGCACGCCGAGCGGGGTCATGAAGCGGAAAAGCTTGCGCGCCATCAGCAGCAGGCGCTCGCGCTCGGCGACGCTGTCGGCCGGGGTCATGGCGAGATTGACGAAGATGCGCGGCAGGTAGA
>JAGRFO010000195.1 GCA_020446005.1 Rhodocyclaceae bacterium
GAAGGTTTCGATTGCGGATGATGCGCTCGTAGCTCAGTTGGATAGAGTACCTGGCTACGAACCAGGGGGTCGTGGGTTCGAATCCTGCCGAGCGCGCCAAATACAAGACCAAAGCCCGGACATCTCACGGTGTCCGGGCTTTGGTTTTTACGCCCTGTGATGTTACTTGCGCGGGTGTCAGGCATCACAAATTGGAAGTGTTCGATCCGCTATCATTCGGCATTTGCCGCCTGTCGCGTGGCGCATGGCTCAGGAGTGGTGATTGATGTCGATTCAAGCGGTTGTTCTGTCTGGCGGATCGGGGACCCGGTTGTGGCCTTTGTCCCGCGAGAAATACCCCAAGCAGCTGCTCGCACTGGCGGGCGAAGAGACGATGCTGCAGGCGACCGCATGCCGTCTGGATGGGTTGTCGGACGATCAGGACGTCGCCCCGATGCCGATCGTGGTGTGCAATGAGGAATACCGCTTCATCACCGCTGAGCAGCTGCGCGCGGCGGGCAAACCCACCAATCGCATCGTGCTCGAGCCGGTTGGCCGCAACACCGCGCCGGCGCTCACGCTGGCGGCATTGCTTGCCGCGAGTGACGGAGCGGATCCGGTTTTGATTGTGATGCCGGCAGACCATGTGATCGACGATCGCGCTGCGTTCCAGCGCGCTGTTGCGCTCGGTGTGCGGCAGGCCGCCGAGGGCGCGATGGTGACCTTTGGCATCGTCCCCGAACGCGCGGAGACCGGCTACGGTTACATCCGCTGCGGCGATGCGTTTGCCGAAGGGGTGCGGCGCATCGCGCAGTTTGTTGAAAAGCCGGACGCCGAGACCGCGCAACGCTATCTGGCCAGCGGCGACTATCTATGGAACAGCGGCATTTTCATGATGCGGGCGAGCGTCTGGTTGAAGGCGATCGGTCTTTTCCAGCCGGCCATGCTTGCCGCGTGCCAGTCCGCCATGCACGCGCCCAGTCAGGACGCCGATTTCGTGCGGGTCGACGCGGAAGCTTTCGGCGCCTGCCCATCGGACTCGATCGACTACGCGGTGATGGAGCCGCTGGCCGGGGAGTCCGGACTGGACGTGCCCGGCGTGGTGGTCCCGCTGTCGGCCGGGTGGTCCGATCTGGGAGCCTGGGATGCGTTGTGGTCGGTGTCCGACAAGGATGGCGCGGGCAACGTGGCCCGTGGCGACGTGATGTTCGAGTCGGCGCAGGACAATCTGGTGGTGGCGACCGACCGGTTGGTGGCCTGCCTGGGGGTGCGCAACGTGGTGGTGGTCGAGACCCCGGATGCGGTGATGGTGGCGGACAAGAACAGCACTCAGGATGTGAAGAAGATCGTGGCCCGCCTCAAGGGCGGCGCGCGCAGCGAAGCGTCGGCCCACCGCAAGGTGCATCGGCCGTGGGGCTACTACGATTCGATCGACAGCGGCGCGCGCTTTCAGGTCAAGCGCATCGTGGTCAATCCCGGCGCATCGCTCAGCTTGCAGATGCACCATCACCGCGCCGAGCACTGGATCGTGGTGCGCGGCACGGCGCGGGTGACGCGGGGGGATGAGTCGTTCCTGTTGAGCGAAAACCAGTCCACCTATATTCCGCTGGGGACGGTGCATCGGCTGGAAAATCCTGGCCAGTTGCCGCTGGAGATGATCGAGGTCCAATCCGGTGGCTATCTGGGCGAAGACGACATCGTGCGGTTCGAGGACACCTACGGCCGCGGCTGAGCGGTGTCCCGTTAGGTGGACGAACGGGGCGGGGTCGGTCTGGCGACAAAGCCAAAGCGCTCGCCCAGCGTGGCGGCCCCGATGGCGTGAATCGGCCGCCAGCGGGCGCCCAGCTTGAGCCCGATGCCCGTGGGTGGGGCGGCGTTTTCGAGCAGCGCATCGAGCCTGGCCGGGGTGCCGTCCTGCCATGTCAGGTGCTCGCACGCGGCGGCAAGATCGGCGTCGTGAATGAGGCCGAGGCCCGCCGGGCTGCTCACCAGCAGCCGCCCGGCGTCGTCGAGCCAGACACCGTGCGCGGTCGGCCATCGGGCGCCGGTGTGGGCGGTGAGGGTGCCGTCAGGCGCCAGTCGCAGCACCCAGGGCGTGAGGTCCAGCGTGGCGAAGACGCGTTGCGGGCCGTTCTGGAAGAACCAGCGGCCGGCATCGTCGCAGAGGTAGTTTCGGTTGATGAAGGCTTCGAGGGCCGGCTGGATGACGGGTGAATCCTTGATGTGCCAGCGACCGCGCATGTCGAGCCGCAGCCAGCCGTAGACGTGCGGCACATCAGGCCATTTTTTCATCGCCGCGTGCACCATCGGGTCCACGCGGCCGGTTGGTGTCACCAGAACTTCCACCACGGCTGACCGTCGTCCGGCCCGCCACTGAGATACGCGCTTTGCGGAAAGCTCTGGGTCAGCACCCGCTGGGCGTCGTCGCGCAGCGCGGTCATCCCCAGCGCGCCGTAGGCCTGGGTGAGGATGTACAGCGCTTCCTCGGTGGCCGGGGTTTCGGGGTAATTGGTCAGCGCAGCCTGCGCGCGGTTGGCCGATGCCAGATAAGCGCCGCGCTTGAGGTAGTAGCGCGCCACATGGACTTCGTAGGCGCCCAGCGCGTTGACCAGATACTGCAAGCGCTGGCGGGCATCGTCGGCGTAGCGGCTGTCGGGAAAGCGCACCACCAGTTCGCGGAAGGTGTCGAAGGCCTCCTGGGCGGCCTTCGGATCGCGCTCGCTCAGATCCTGATTGGCGAGCGTGCCGAGCAGGCCGAGGTCTTCATTGAAGTTGACCAGGCCTTTGAGGTAGTAGGCGTAGTCCACGTTGGGGTGGTTGGGGTGAAGCTTGATGAAGCGGTCGCAGGCGGCCAGTGCGGAGGCGGGCTCTTCGGACTTGAAGTAGGCGTAGGCGACTTCGATCTGGGCCTGCTGGGCAAAACGGCCATAGGGATAGCGCGCTTCGAGTTTTTCGAACAGTTCGATGGCGCGCTCGTAGCTGCCATCGTTGAGCTGGGACTTGGCCTCCGAGTACAGGCGCTGCGCATTCCAGCCGGCGGTTTCGTCATACTCGTCGGGCGAGCCGCCGCAGGCGGTCAGGAATAGGGCGAAGATAACCGCTAAACTACGCAGGGTGATTTTGGCCATCGATAGAACTCTCGTGAACGATCGCGCGGATTATAGCGCAGAGGCCACGCCGGAACCGCGCTGTCGGCTGCGCGTGCCGGATGATCTGGCTGGCATGCGGCTCGACCAGGCGCTGGCGACCTTGCTGCCGGAACTGTCGCGCAACCGGCTCCAGGCGTGGGTGCGCGAGGGGCGTGTGCTGCTCGACGGGGCACCGGTCGACGTGCCGCGGCTCAAGCTGCGCGGCGGCGAGTGGCTGGTGGTCGATGGCGCGCCTGCGGCGGCGGAGATGACCCATGCCGCCGAAGACATCGCGCTCGACATCGTGTACGAAGACCCCCACCTGCTGGTCATCAACAAGCCCGCCGGACTGGTGGTGCATCCCGGCAGCGGCAACTGGCAGGGCACCTTGCTCAACGCGTTGCTGCATCACTGCGAGGCGCTCGCACAGGTACCGCGCGCCGGCATCGTCCATCGGCTTGACAAGGACACCAGCGGCCTGCTGGTGGTGGCCAAGACGCTGGCGGCGCAGACCCATCTGGTGCGTCAGCTTCAGGCGCGCAGCGTTCGGCGGATCTACGTGGCCCTGGCGCATGGCGTCGTGCCATCGAGCGGGCGGGTCGATGCCTCCATCGGTCGTCACCCGACCCAGCGCACGCGCATGTCGGCCGCTGTGGCGGGGGGGCGCGAGGCGGTCACGCACTATGCGCCGCTGCGGGTATTTGACGACTGCACCCTGATCGAATGCCGGCTGGAGACCGGGCGCACTCACCAGATTCGTGTCCACATGGCGCATATCGGTCATCCGCTGGTTGGCGATCCGGTCTACGGCAAGCGGCGCAGCCCCAATCCACGGCTCCAGTCTTTTGCGCGCCAAGCCTTGCATGCGCGGCAACTGGGGTTGCTTCACCCGCAGTCCGGCGAGTCGATGCAATGGGAGGCCGGGATGCCGTCGGACCTTGGCGGGCTGATTGCGGCGCTCGAAGAGAACGCGGCCGATGCGCTTTGATCCGATCATTCCGGACTGGCCCGTGCCGACCAATGTGCGCGCACTGATGACCACCCGTGGCGGTGGCGTCAGCATCGGGCCCTACGCCAGCCTCAACCTCGGCGCGCATGTGGACGACGATGCCGGCGCGGTGCTTGAGAATCGTCGCCGGCTGGCCGCGCAGTGCGGCGCCGCGCCGGTGTGGCTCAATCAAATTCATGGCACCACGGTGGTGGACCTGTCTGACCTGACCGATCTCGACGAGACGCCGACGGCTGACGCGGCGATCAGCCGTCACGCCGGGCGGGCGTGCGCGATCATGACGGCGGACTGCCTGCCGGTGCTGTTCTGCGATCGCGCGGGCTCGGTGGTCGGGGCGGCGCACGCCGGCTGGCGTGGGCTATGCAGTGGCGTACTCGAAGAGACGGTGGCGCGGATGGGGGTCGCGCCGGCGTCGGTGATCGCCTGGCTGGGTGCCGCGATCGGACCGGACGCCTTCGAAGTCGGTGACCAGGTGCGCGAAGCGTTCATGGCGCACGATCGCCAAGCCGCGGCGGCGTTCGTTCCCGCGCCGGGCAACGGAAAATGGCGGGCGGATATCTACCGGCTCGCCCGTCAGCGCCTGGCCAACTGTGGTGTCTCGGCGGTCTTTGGCGGGGGGGCGTGTACGGTGGCCGAGGAAGGGCGCTTTTTTTCCTACCGGCGGGATGGCGTCACCGGGCGCATGGCGGCGCTGGTGTGGCTGGAGCGCGCCGGCTGACCGCGTCAAATTCCGGCCGCCCGGCCAATCTGGCCCGGCGGCGGATATTACCTATTGATTCTTGCCGGAATTGACGCCATCCTGTCAGCCTTCGTCAGCGTCACCCCTGAGCTTTTTTCGACGGCGGCGCGCTGGCGTGCCCACCAGCCACAGATACAGGCCGAGTGGGAAAATGCCATAAAAAACAAAGGTCAATACGCCACCGACCACGGTGGTGTCCGTGATGGCAGCGAGCAGGGCTACGTACAACCAGGCGATGGCAACGATATACATGCTTGGACTGTCGGGGTGTCGGTCTCGGTCGCGGGTTGGCTGTCGGACGGTATCAAGGAGAAGGAATGACCGACAAGAAAAATTCGATGTTCCCCAACGCAGATGATGTCATGAAAATTGGCGAGCAATTTACGCGCAAATTTTTCGAGACCGTCAATCAGTACAATGCGAATGTGCCGGCGGCAGGTCTGAAGGCGCCGGTGCCGGAGGCCGACGCACTCATCAAACTGCAGCAGCAATACTTTCAGACCCACGCCAAGTTGTGGTCGCAGATGCTGCAGACCGAGGCGGGCGAAACCGCCGAGCCGGTGGTGCGCGCGCAGAAGGGTGACCGCCGCTTCAGCGGCGAGGCCTGGAGTGAGAGCCCGTTCTATGACTACCTGCGTCAGGCCTATCTGCTCAACGCCGACTATCTCGAACAGATGGCCGACGTGCTGCCGATTGAAGATGGGCGCAACAAGGCGCGGCTGCAGTATCTGACGCGGCAGTACATCGACGCGATGGCGCCAAGCAATTTCGCCGCCACCAACCCCGAATTCGTCAAGGCCGCGCTCGAAACCAAGGGCCAGAGCATTACCGACGGCATCCAGAATCTGCTCGGCGATCTGGAAAAAGGCCGGATCTCGATGACCGACGACGATGCCTTCGAAGTCGGCCGCAATCTGGCGATCACCCCCGGCTCGGTGATCTACGAAAACGAGCTGATGCAGCTGATCCAGTATTCGCCGCTGACCGACAAGGTCGCGCAGACGCCGCTGCTGATCGTGCCGCCGTGCATCAACAAGTTCTACATCATGGACTTGCAGGCGCACAATTCGCTGGTCCGTTTCATCGTCGAGCAGGGCATCACCGTCTTCCTCGTATCGTGGAAGAACGCGACCCAGGCGCAGGCCAATGCCACCTGGGACGACTATCTCGAAAAAGGGCCGCTCACCGCGCTGGAGATCGTGCGCGCCGTCACCAAGGTCGCCAAACCGAATGTGCTGGGCTTCTGCGTCGGCGGGACGATCCTGACCTCGGCGCTGGCGGTGCTGCGCGCGCGCGGTGAGGATCCGGTCGAGAGCCTGACCTTGATGACCACCCTGCTCGATTTTGCCGACTCCGGCGAACTGGGCTGCTTGATCGACGAAACCAGCGTGGCGGCGCGTGAAGCCACCATCGGCAAGGGCGGTCTGCTGCCGGGGCGGGAACTGGCCAACGTGTTTTCGTCGCTGCGCGCCAATGACCTGATCTGGCAATACGTGGTCGGCAACTATCTCAAGGGCGGCAAGCCGCAGGCCTTCGATCTGCTGTACTGGAATTCCGACAGCACCAATCTGCCGGGGCCGTTCCTCGCCTGGTATCTGCGCAATATGTATCTTGAGAACAATCTGCGCGTCCCCGGCAAGCTCAAGATGCTGGGCGAGAAGATCGATCTGGGCAAGGTGGATGTGCCAGCGTATCTGCTGGCCACCCGAGAAGACCATATCGTGCCCTGGGAAAGCGCCTATCTGGTGCGCAAGCTGCTCGGCGGCGAGACCCGCTTCGTGCTCGGCGCCAGCGGTCATATCGCCGGCGCGATCAACCCGGCCAGCAAGAACCGTCGCAGCTATTGGGTGGGCGAATCCGAATGTGCCGCAGCCGAGGAGTGGCTGGAGAGCGCCGAGGAAAAACCGGGCAGCTGGTGGGTGGACTGGATGGCGTGGCTCAAGCCACGCAGCGGCAAGGAAGTCGCCGCACGCGGCCGGCTGGGCAGCACCAAGTTCGAACCGATCGAGCCGGCGCCGGGCCGCTACGTCAAGGAAAAAGCCTGACCGGTATTGTGGATTTCAAGACCTGGCGGATATGTAGGGGCGCCGTCAGGGTATTTTCAGCCCCTGGATTGATGGGAGAGGAGGAACAACAATATGGCACGAGTCGCACTTGTCACGGGCGGTATGGGTGGTCTGGGTGAAGCGATCTGCATCAAGCTCGCAGCGCTGGGTTACAAAGTCGTCACCACCCACTCGCCGGGCAACGCCAAGGTCAATGACTGGCTGCAGTCGATGAACAACATGGGCTATGGCTTCCAGGGGGTTCCCTGCGATGTGTCGAGCTACGAGTCGGCCGAGGCCTGCATCAAGCAGGTGGAAGAGAGCGCCGGCCCGGTGGATGTGCTGGTGAACAACGCCGGCATCACGCGCGACATGACCTTCAAGAAAATGACCAAGGCGGACTGGGACGCGGTGATCAGCACCAACCTGGACAGCGTCTTCAACATGACCAAGCAAGTCATGCCGGGCATGATGGAGCGCAAGTGGGGGCGTGTGGTTAACGTCTCTTCGCTCAACGGCATCAAGGGCGCCTTCGGTCAGACCAACTACGCCGCCGCCAAGGCCGGCATGCATGGTTTCACCAAGTCGCTGGCGCAGGAAGTGGCGCGCTCGGGGGTGACGGTCAACACCATTTCCCCGGGCTACATCGGCACCAAGATGGTGATGGCGATCGCGCCGGAAGTGCTGGAGTCGAAGATCCTGCCCTACATCCCGATGAACCGTCTGGGCAAGCCGGAAGAGATCGCCGGCCTGATCGCCTACCTGTGTTCGGAAGAGGCGGCCTTCGTGACTGGCGCCAATATTTCGATCAACGGTGGTCAGCACATGTTCTGAGCGTTATGGGACAGGAAAATGGCGCCGTTGGGCGCCATTTTTTTGCCCCCGGGTGTTGCAATGCAATAAAGTGATGTTTATCTTCTGAAAGACCTTCAAAGCGCATTGCACGAGGCTGCCATGCTGCAGTGCGCTTTGAAAGATTTTTCCAATCCCCTCGTTATAAAAGGACAGCACAATGTCGAAGAAAGTTACTTTGGTTACTGGCGCCATGGGTGGTCTGGGGACCGCAATTTGCCAGGCGTTTGCCAAGGAAGGCCATGTTGTGGTCGCCAACTGCTTGCCGGGTTTCCCGCAAAAAGAGAGCTGGCTTGCCGAGCAGAAAGAACTGGGTTTCACGTTTGTGGCCGCAGAAGGCGATGTGTCTGACTACGAGTCCTGCAAGACGATGGTCGAGAAGATCGAGGCCGAAGTCGGCCCGGTGGATGTGCTGGTGAACAATGCGGGCATCACCCGCGACAAGTTCTTCCCCAAAATGGATCTGGGCCAATGGAACGCGGTGATCAACACCAACCTCAACAGCCTCTTCAACGTCACCCACCACATTTCGCCCAAGATGGCCGAGCGCGGCTGGGGCCGGATCATCAACATTTCGTCGGTCAATGGCGTCAAAGGCCAGGCCGGGCAGTCCAACTACTCTGCCGCCAAGGCCGGCGTGCTCGGCTTCACCAAGGCGCTGGCACAGGAACTGGCCACCAAGGGCGTGACCGTCAATGCGATTGCGCCGGGCTATATTGCCACCGACATGGTGATGGCCATCCGTGACGATATCCGTCAGGCGATTACCGATACCGTGCCGATGAAGCGCCTGGGCAAGCCGGAAGAAATCGGTGGGCTGTGCGCCTACCTGGCATCCGACATGGCTGGCTACATTTCGGGCGAGACCATCAACATCAACGGTGGCCTGCACATGGGCTGAGCCCCCCGCATTGCGAAAAAATCCACGAAAAACCCTGTCAAGTGGCGGGGTTTTTCTTTCTGCACTGCGGTACAATCGGCGTCAGAGTGGGAAGCGACCCGCCGAGTGGAGACGATTTCAATGGCTGAACAAGCACGGCTTATCAAAAAATATCCGAACCGGCGCCTGTATGACACGCGCACAAGTTCGTACATCACGCTGGCGGATGTCAAAGAACTGGTTCTGGCCAACGATGATTTTCAGGTGGTGGACGCCAAGACCGGCGACGACCTGACGCGCAGCATCCTTCTGCAGATCATCCTGGAGGAAGAAGCTGGCGGCGCGCCGATGTTTACCAGCGACTTGCTGGCGCACATGATCCGTTTCTATGGCAACGCCATGCAGGGCATGATGGGCAAGTACCTTGAAAACAACATCAAGGCCTTTACCGACATGCAGCACAAACTGCAGGATCAGGCCCGTTCGATCTATGGCGATAACAGCCCGATCAGCCAGGACCTGTGGGCACAATTCCTTAATTTTCAAGGCCCTGCCATGCAAAGCATGATGGGCGCCTACATGGAACAGAGCAAGAAAATGCTCACCCAGATGCAGGAACAGGTCGAAAGCCAGACGCGCAACCTGTTCACCGGGTTCCAGTTGCCCAGCTATGCCAAGGGCTCGGGCGAGGCATCTGCCACCGCGCCAGAAACGCGCAAGACGGGCGCCGCCAAGAAGTGATTCCTTCATCCCGTGGTGTCGGGAGACGCTGTCAGTGAGCGTCGGCAAGGTGCCGACGGTCGGTTTCGTCTCTCTGGGATGTCCAAAGGCGACCGTCGATTCAGAGCATATCCTCACCCGCCTGCGCGCCGAGGGCTATGAAATCTCGCCGGATTACGCGGGCGCCGAACTGGTCGTCATCAACACCTGCGGTTTCATCGATGCGGCGGTGGAAGAGTCGCTCGACGCCATCGGCGAAGCGCTGGCCGAGAACGGCCGGGTAGTGGTCACCGGCTGCCTCGGCGCCAAGGCGGATCTGGTGCGCCAAGCCCATCCCCAGGTGCTGGCCGTTACCGGCCCGCATGCAACCGACGCGGTGATGGCGGCGATTCATGCCCACGTCCCCAAACCGCACGATCCGTTCGTCGATCTGGTGCCGCCGCAAGGGATCCGGCTCACGCCGCGCCATTACGCCTATCTGAAGATTTCCGAGGGCTGCAATCATCGCTGCACCTTCTGCATCATTCCTTCGATGCGTGGCGATCTGGTCAGCCGGCCGATTGGCGACATCATGCTGGAGGCGGAAAAGCTTGCGGCCTCTGGCGTCAAGGAATTGCTGGTGGTGTCGCAGGACACCAGCGCCTATGGTGTTGACGTCAAATACCGCACCGGTTTCTGGGGCGGCCGCCCGGTCAAGACCCGCCTGCTGGAACTGGCCACCGCGCTGGGCGAGCTCGGCATCTGGGTGCGGCTGCACTACGTCTATCCGTACCCGAGCGTCGATGCGCTGATCCCGCTGATGGCCGAGGGCAAGATCCTGCCCTATCTCGACATCCCCTTCCAGCACGCCAGCGCGCGCGTGTTGCGCGCCATGAAGCGACCGGCGAGCGCCGAAAACGTGCTTGAGCGGGTGCGCATGTGGCGCAGCATCTGCCCGGATCTGACGATTCGCTCGACCTTCATCACCGGTTTTCCGGGTGAAACCGAGGCCGATTTCGAAGAATTGCTGCGCTTTCTTGAACAGGCCGAGCTCGACCGTGTCGGCGCCTTCGCCTACTCTCCGGTCGAGGGCGCCACCGCCAATGCGCTGGCCGATCCGGTGCCCGAGGCGGTCCGTGAGGCCCGTCGCGCGCGCCTGATGGCCTTCCAGGAAGACATCAGCACCCAACGACTGGAAGCCAGAATCGGCCGCGAGATGACCGTGCTGGTCGACGATGTCGATGAAGACGGCGCGCTGGCCCGCTCGCCGGGTGATGCGCCGGAGGTTGATGGGCTGGTCATCATCCCGGACGCGCAGCACCTGGCGGTGGGTGAGTTCGCCCGCGTGCGCATTACCGATTGCGACGTCCACGACCTGTACGCTGAACTGATCGCCTAGCGGCGCGGTCAATCCGCGGCGGACCCGCAAGTCAGGAGGATCGTCAGGCATGCATGAAACGACCCCGGTCAACAGCGCCGGTGGCGCCCCCCGGGTGGGGCTGGCGCTGGGCAGCGGCGCGGCGCGCGGCTGGGCGCACATCGGCGTGATTCGCGCCCTGGCCCGGGAAGGGATCGCGCCGGATGTGATCTGCGGCTGCTCGATCGGCGCATTTGTCGGCGCGGCGGCCGCGACCGGCGATCTCGACAAGCTCTCGGACTGGGTTGAAGACCTGTCCTGGCAGGGCGTGGTGTCCTTCCTCGACGTGAGCCTGCGTGGCGGGCTGATCAAGGGGGACAAGGTCATCCAGCATTTCCGCCGCGAGGTGGTCGACCTCGATTTCGCCGATTTGGACATTCCCTTTGCCTGCGTGGCCACCGAACTGCAGACCGGGCGCGAGATCTGGCTGAAGGAGGGCAGTGTGGCGCGGGCGGTGCGCGCGTCGATCGCGATCCCCGGCCTGTTCACCCCGGCGGTGGTCGATGGCCGGGTGCTGGTCGATGGTGGCCTGGTCAATCCGGTCCCGGTCTCCCTGTGCCGGGCGATGGGGGCGGATGTGGTGCTCGCGGTGGATCTGGGCTCCGACATCGTGGGACGCGCCCGACGGCGCTCCGGTCGCGAGCCGGATGTCGAGGAGGCCGAGCGCAGCTGGGCGCAGCGCCTGCTCAGCCGTTTTGGTCTCAATGGCGATCGGGGGGCAGAGCCCGAAAACGAGGTGCCGTCGATGATCGACGTGCTCAGCGCCAGCATCAACATCATGCAGGTGCGCATCGCGCGCAGCCGTCTGGCCGGCGAGCCGGCGGATGTGCAGATCTCGCCGCGCGTCGGTCAGGTCGGGCCGATGGATTACCACCGCGCCGCCGAGGCCATTGCCGAAGGGGAGGCCGCCGTGGCGCGCATGATGCCGGCCATCCGTTACATGCTCGGTCACGAGCTTGCTGAATAAGATGTTCGGCCCTCAGTACGATGCTTTGCTGGCGCGGTTGGCGGCCTGCGTCGGCGAGACCCATGTGCTGACCCAGAACGAAGCGATGGCGCCGTATCTGGTCGATTGGCGGGGGCGTTACCACGGGGCCGCGCTGGCGGTGGCGCGTCCGGCATCGACCGCCGAAGTGGCGGCGCTGGTGGTCGCCTGCCGCGACGCTGGCGTCGGGGTGGTGCCCCAAGGCGGCAACACCGGGCTGTGCGGCGGCGCGACACCGTTGGCCAGTGTGCCCAGCGTGGTGGTTTCGCTGGCGCGCATGCAGGCGATTCGCCAGATCAATGCGCTCGACAACGCGCTCACCGTCGAGGCCGGCTGCACCTTGTCCGCCGTGCAGGCCGCTGCGGCTGAATGTGAGCGTCTGTTTCCCCTGTCGCTGGCCTCCGAGGGCAGTTGCCAGATCGGCGGCAACATTGCGACCAATGCCGGCGGCGTGCACGTGCTGCGCTACGGCAACATGCGCCAGCTTGTCCTGGGGCTCGAAGTGGTCCTCCCCGACGGGCAGGTCTGGGACGGTTTGCGATGCCTGAACAAGGACAATACCGGTTACGACCTCAAGCAGCTGTTCATCGGGTCGGAAGGTACGCTGGGGATTGTCACGGCCGCCGTGCTCAAGCTGCACCCGCGCCCTCGCCAGCGCGTGGTGGCGTGGTGCGCGGTGGTTGATCCGGAAGCCGCGCTCGGCGTGCTGGACCGGCTGCGTGCCGCTTTCGGCGAGCGGGTCAGCGCGTTCGAGTTGATCGGTCGCAGCGCGCTTGAGGTGGTGCTGGCGCACATCCCCGGCGCGCGCGCGCCGCTGGCCGACGTGCCTGACTGGTCGGTGCTGCTGGAGCTGGGCGATGTCGATCCGGATGCGCCTCTGGCGGAGCAGCTCGAAGCGCAGATGGCGGGGTATTTTGACGCCGGCCTGATCGTCGATGCCGTTATCGCCAGCAGTCTTGCGCAGTGCGACGCCCTCTGGTCGCTGCGCGAAAACATCTCGGAAGCGCAGCGCCTCGAAGGGTTCAGCATCAAGCACGACATCTCGGTGCCGGTCAGTGCCATCCCCAAATTCCTGCGCCGCGCCGAGCTTGCGTTGCTGGCTGCATTTCCGGGGCTGCGCATCGTCGTTTTCGGCCATGTGGGCGACGGCAATCTGCACTACAACCTCTCCTGCGTCGACCGCGCCGACAATGAGCGCCTCATGGTGGACTCCGCCGCGCTCAACCGGATTGTTCACGACACCGTGGCCGGGCTGGGGGGCTCGATCTCGGCGGAGCATGGCCTCGGACAACTCAAGCGCGACGAAATCGTGCGCTACAAGTCGGCGCTTGAGCTCGACTTGATGCGGCGCATCAAAATGGCGATAGACCCCGGCGGTCTGATGAATCCGGGCAAAGTGCTGCCCCCGGCGAGCCTGCCCTGAAAACCCGTGACAAGGGGTTTACAGCGTCGGGTCCGGCCCCTATAATTCGCGCTCTTTCGGGGG
>JAGRFO010000196.1 GCA_020446005.1 Rhodocyclaceae bacterium
GAAATGGGCGTCGCGCTGGCGCTGTTGATCATCATCGTGTGGAGCACCTGGCCACGCAAAAAGGAGGCGCAGGATGACCCCTCCGACGACTGATCTGGCGGCCTTCCTGCGCCGCGTCGAGCGCACCCTCGACCGCCTCGACGCATGGCTGCCGGCCCCGCCCGAAGCGCCTGACTGGGACGCCGCGATCGCGTTCCGCTGGCTGCGGCGAGGCGCCCGGGCCCGGCTTGAGGCGATCCCCCATCCGCACTTGATCCGCGTCGAAGACCTGCAGGACGTTGACGATCAGGTCGCCCGCCTCGACGCCAACACCCGCCAGTTCGTGGCCGGCCGGCGCGCCAACAACGCGCTGCTCACCGGTGCGCGCGGCACCGGCAAATCGTCGCTGGTCAAGGCCATGCTGGCGCGCTACAGCGGCGACGGGCTGCGCCTGATCGAGGTCGACAAGACGGATCTCATGGACCTGCCGGAGATCGTCGAGCTGGTGCGCGCCCGCCCCGAGCGCTTCATCCTGTTCTGCGACGACCTCTCCTTCGAGGACGCCGAGCCGGCCTACAAGGCGCTCAAGAGCGTGCTCGACGGCTCGCTCGCCGCGGTGCCCGACAACGTCATCATCTACGCCACCTCCAACCGCCGCCATCTGATGCCCGAGTACCACGCCGAGAACCTCGAAGCGCGTCACATCGACGGCGAAATCCACCCCGGCGAAACGATCGAGGAAAAAATCTCGCTGTCCGAGCGCTTCGGCCTGTGGCTGTCGTTCTATCCCTTCAGCCAGGACGCCTACCTCGACATCGCCGCCTACTGGCTGCGCGAGTTCGGGGTGAGCAAGGCCAAAATCGATAAGGCCCGCACCGAAGCGCTGCAGTGGGCGCTGATGCGCGGTTCGCGCAGCGGCCGGGTGGCCTGGCAGTTCGCCCGCGACTACGCCGGACGCCACGCCAAATGAGCCCCACCAAAAGGAAGCGGGTGGCGGTCGCGGCGGCGGTCATCACCCGCCCTGACGGCCAATTCCTGCTCGGTCAGCGTGCCCCCGGCACCTTCTACCCCGGCTACTGGGAGTTCCCCGGCGGCAAGGTGGAGTCCGGCGAAGACGCTCGCGCGGCGCTGATCCGCGAGCTCGACGAAGAGCTCGGCATCACCGTCGACACCTGCTGGCCGTGGCTGACCCGTGAGTTCGATTACGAACACGCCCACGTGCAGCTGCACTTCTTCGAAGTGCCAGCGTGGCGTGGCGAGATCAACGACCACGTGCACAGCGCGCTCGCCTGGCAGCACGCCGACTCGCTCACCGTCGGCCCGATGCTCCCGGCCAACGCGCCGGTGCTCAAGGCGCTGCGCCTGCCGCGCGAGATGGGCATCACCGACGCCGCCGGCATGGGGGAATCGGCGCAGCTTGCGGCGCTTGAGGTGGCGCTGGCGGACGGTCTCCAACTGGTCCAGATTCGCGATACCTCATTCGACCCGGCACCGCGCGAGCGTCTCGCTCATGCCGTCGTCCAGCGCTGTCACGCCGCCGGCGCACTGGCGCTCGTCAATGGCGACGCCGACCTCGCCCGCCGCACCAGCGCCGACGGCCTGCATCTGCCCGCCCGCCAGCTCATGGCCTGCGCCACCCGCCCCGACTTCGAATGGGTCGGCGCCTCCTGCCACAACCGCGCCGAACTCGACCACTGCGCCAAGCTCGGCCTCGACTATGCCGTGCTCGGCCACGTCCGCCCCACCCCCACCCATCCCGACGCCGCCGCGCTGGGCTGGGACGGTTTTGCCGAACGGGTCACATCGCTGCCGCTGCCGGTGTTCGCCATCGGCGGCGTGGACGGCGCACATCTCGACGCGGCACGCGCGGCCGGGGCGCATGGCGTGGCCGGCATTCGCGGCTACTGGCGCTAAAGCCTCATCAGTCCGCCGCGCTGAGCCCGAAAAATCGCAGCGCTTGTCAGCCGCGGCGCAGGCGGGCGCTGAGTACGTCGATCACCTCCGCCCAGTCGGCGTCTTCGGCGAGTTCTTCGCGCAGGAAGGCCGCCTGGGCGGGGCTCCAGAACGGCGCGGCGGCAATGGGAATGTCGTTGGCCAGCGGGGCATGACTGGCGATGAACGCATCGACGCTGGCCGCATCACTCGGCAGACCGAGTTGGGCAAACAGCGCAGACAGGGGATGGACTGGGGATTCCATGCGATTTCTCCCGACACGGTGATGGACACGCGCCTTGATTATGCGCGTCGCCCCGCCGGGGGCGTCAATCGTCGCCGAGGTCTTCGCCGGGTTCCGGGGGCATCGCGGCGGGGATGCGGTAGCTCTCCGAGGCCCACGCGCCCAGATCGATCTGTCGGCAGCGCTGGGAGCAGAACGGTCGCCACGCGCTTTCGGGTCGCCATGCCACGGTCTGGCCGCAGGTCGGGCATTTGACGGTCCGCGTGGGGGTGTTCGACGCGCTCATGCGCGCCTCACAGATTGCACAGGGTGAGTTCGAAGTCGATGTCGGCCTCGCACTGGCGCGGCCGACCCGCGGTCTCGGGGGTCATGAAGCGCACATTGAGCACGTACTTGTTGGCGCTGATCTCGGGCACCGCGTGGGCCTGGCGCGCCACACCGACCCGCACCATCTGCATCTGCCGGCCGCCCATGGTGAGCTGGTAGATGCCGCGCGGGGCACGCTGCATGTCGGGCTGACTGCTGGCGCGCAGCAGGCGGAGCACAATCGCCACGCTGTCGCGGATCGGCAGCAACGGGCGCAACCAGCCATCGAGGTCCTTGCGCCGCGCGTCGGCCTCGCGCGCTTGCCAGTAGTGGTAGGACGGCAAATCGAACTGGCAGGCGCCGCCGGGGATCGCCGCTCGGCTGCGGATGCTCATCAGCCAGTCGTTCTCGCGCAGGTAGTGGCCGATCTTGCCGGGCACCGACAGCAGCCCGGAGGAAGCCTGTTCGATTTCGTAGAGCGCGCCGGAGAGCGCTTCTTCGGAGATGTCGGGATTGTCGCGAAAGCTCAGCAAGGTCTGGCGCTGACGCTCCAGCTCCTGAACCAGATCGACCTTGAAATCGGCCCGGCTGGCCACGTCGAGCAGCTCGAAAATGGACAGCAGGACGAGGTGGTGATCGGCCGCCGTCTCGCCGCCCCGGAAGTGGGCGGCGCGGGCGAACAGATGCTCAAGGCGGAGAAGCGTACGGATGCGTTCGTTGAGTGGGTACTCGAAATCTATCACCGCATGCGCCTGAATAAAGTGGTCATCCCCCCGATTGGCCGGGATGATACCACAGCGCCTTTTGGCCCCTCAGCCCTGCGCCAGCGCCAGATAGCGCGCGTGGAGGAGGTCGACCTGCAGGTAAAGCTCGTCCAGATCACCGCTGTTGTCGATCACGTCATCAGCCGCCGCGAGGCGCGCGCTGCGCGCGAGCTGGGCCGCCATGATCGCGGCCACCTGGGTCGGCGCCAGCCCCGAGCGTGCCTCCACCCGCTGGCGCTGCACCGCCTCCGGGCAATCGACCACCGCGATGCGCGCGCAGACATTGCGGTAGGCTCCCGACTCGATCAGCAGCGGCACCACCAGCACCACATAGGGGGCCGTCGCCACGTCACACTGACGCAGGCTTTCGGCGCGGATCATGGGATGGAGAATCGCTTCGAGCCGTTGACGCTCCGCCGAGGCGGAAAACACCCGTGCGCGCATCGCGGCGCGATCCAGGCCGCCATCGGCCCCGATCACCGAATCGCCGAACGCGGCGCGTATCGGGGCAATCGCCGCCCCCTCGGGCGCGGTGAGCGCATGGGCGATCAGGTCGGTATCCACCACCGCCGCCCCCAGCGCGGCGAAACGGTCGGAGGCGGCGCTCTTGCCGCTGCCGATGCCGCCGGTCAGGCCCAGCACCCAGGGACGCGCGCTCATGGCACACACTCCAGCCGGCTGGCGTCGGGCTGACGGGTCGACCAATCGCTGGCCCACAGCGACAACGCATCGGCCGGGCCACGCACTTCCACCCGATGACTGGCCTGGCCCCGCTCCTGGATGTCGATCCCGCGCACCCCCCGGGCCTGCAAGCGACGACGCTGCTCGTTGGCCGACTCGGCCGACTTGAACAGGCCGAGCGAGATGGCAAAGGGATTGGCGCCGCCCTCGCCCACCACGTACAAATCCTTCACCCCCTGGCTACGCAGCGTGACGGCGCGCTGTTCGGCCGCCGCCTTGCTGCCCAGCGAGGGCAGATGCACCCACCACGAGGTGACATCGGTGGTGGCGATGTCGCGCGCCTCGAAGGCCGGTTGCGCGCCAGCGTCGGCCAGCATGGCGGCGGCCAGTTGGTCCGCCAGCCCGACAAAGGCGACACAGGCCGGCGGCACAACGGGGACTTCGGGCGGGGGCGGAGGCGTCTCGACCACCGGGGCGGACGGCGGCGCAACCGGCGGCGGCGCGGGGCTGAGCGCATCGGCGAGGGCCGCTGGCGAGAGCAGCGCGATGTGACCGGGCTGCAGCTGGTTGGTCAGCCGCTGCGGTTCGCCGGGGGTGTCGCCCTGCCCCAGCCAGCCCTGCCAGGCCGCCAGCGCGAGGCCGTTGAGCAGCAGCAGCAGAATCAGGAAAAAGCGCAGCACCGCCCTGTCTCCCGGTTGCTGATCCGTCGTGCCAAAGTCATGCCGTGTTCCGTCTGGCAAGCGCGCTTGCCGTGGTTTCAAGGTCCGCGCGCATCTTAAACCAAAGCGCCGCTCGCATCACCCGGGCGCCCCGCCGGGATCGGCCACCGCCACGCCTTCGAGGACCAGATTGTCGATCTGCCGCCAGGCAATCCCCAGCGCCGGCGCGATCATCGCCGCAGCACCGCCGTTGATCAGGCAGCACGCACCGGGCTGATCGGCGATCTGGCGGAACATGCGCTCGATGGCGCCGGCCTGGGCGTGCACGCAGCCCATGTGGATGGCGTCGACGGTGCAGGTCGGACGCACGACGTTGCGACCGTCGGCCAGCGGCAGTTGCGCCGTATTGCCGGCCAGCGCACGCTTCATCAGGTCCATCCCCGGCGCGATCAGCCCGCCGGTGAAGTGGCCGTCCGCATCGAGCACGTCGATGGTGGTGGCGGTTCCGGCGGTCACCACCAGGCAGGCGCCGCGATGCAGGTTCCACGCCCCGATCAGCGCCGCCCAGCGATCCGCGCCCAACTGGTCGACATCGACGTAGCCGTTCTCGACCCCACAGCGCGCGCGGGTCGGGCGCAGCCAGTCGCTCACCAGCGACCAGGGGGCCAGCGCGGCATCGAGACGCTCGATCGCCGCCGCGCCCGCCACATTGACGCCGAAGGCGCCCGTCACCGGGCCGGGCGGCGGCAACACCTCGGCAAAATCCCAGGCCTCGTCGTGGGCGAACGCGCCTTGCGCCAGCCAGCGCGCACCCGCACGCAAGCCCCACTTGAGGCGCGTGTTGCCGACATCGAGGAGCAGCCTCATGACACCCCCCGCAGCGACACGTCGCCGGCCAGCACCCGCCGCTCGCCCGCCTCGGTGCGCAGCAGCAAGGCCCCGTCGGTATCGACACCCAGGCAGATGCCGCTCAGTTCGGCATGATCGTCCGACACCCGCACCGGCAGGCCGGCATGCGCGTTGCGCTGGTTCCAGGCGCCGACAAAGGCCGGAAAACCGGCGCTGGCGTAGGTCGCGAACAGTGCCCGCTGGCTGCGCAGCAGCGCGGCCAGCAGCTGCTCTCGCTCCGGCGGCGCGTCGAGGAGTTGGTCGAGCGCGACCACATCGGCGCGCCCCGGCACGCTCGCACCGGGCGGAAAGGACCGGTTGAGGCCGATTCCGACCACCGCCGCCAGTGCCCGCCCGCCGCTCAGTTCGACCAGAATGCCGCCGAGCTTGCGGCCATCGACCTGAATGTCGTTGGGCCACTTGAGCGCCACCCCGGCAACGCCGATCTCTTCCAACACCCGCGCCACCGCGATTCCGGCCACCAGCGACAGACCCGCCGGGGCCGGCGCGCCGACCGGAAATTGCCAGCGCGCGGAGAAGGTCAGACTGGCTTCCGGCCAGGCCAGCCACGCCCGGCCACGACGGCCGCGCCCGGCGCTTTGCCGGTTGCAGGCGAGCACCGGGGTCACCCCCGCCGGCACGGCCGGCGGTTGCGAGAGCAGTTCGGCGTTGGTCGATGGACAGGTGTCGCGCAGGTCGAGCAGGAAGGCCTGCGCATCGTCGCCCAGATGGGCGCGCAGGCGGGAGGCATCGAGCGTGGAGGAAAAATCGCTTGGCACGGGACGGAGGCGGTCCGGTTAAAGCGGCATTATGGCCGATTCACTTCCCGGCGGCGAACCCGCCTCAATCGCCGCTGGCCGGGCCGTCTTCACGCCGGTTGTCGAGCCCGAGCTCCTGGATTTTGCGGGTGATGGTGTTGCGCCCGATGCCCAGTTGCTGGGCCGCTTCGATGCGTCGCCCGGCGGTGTTCTCGAGCGCGCGCTCGATCAGGGTGCGCTCGAAGGCGCGGGTGAGCTTCTCGAACACTTCACCGGGCGCGGTGGCGAGCAGGCGGTCGGCCTCACGGGCCAGCGCGGCGCACCAGTCGCCGGCGGCGGCATCGGCCACCTCGGCATCGCGGAATTCGACCGGCAGGTCGGCCACTTCGACCACCTGACCGGGGGCCATCACGGTGAGCCAGTGGCACATGTTTTCGAGCTGGCGCACGTTACCCGGAAACGCCTGCCCCTGAAGGTGGCGCAAGGTGGCCGGCGAGACGCGCTTGGATTCGACGTCCAGATCGCGCGCGCTCTTCTTGAGGAAGTGCTGGACCAACAGCGGGATGTCCTCGCGCCGTTCGCGCAGCGGGGGCAGGCGCAGGCGGATGACGTTGAGGCGGTGGTAGAGGTCTTCGCGGAACAGCCCCTCGCGCACCCGCTCTTCGAGGTCCTGATGGGTCGCGGCGATGACCCGCACGTTGGCGCGGATCGGCTGGTGGCCACCGACGCGGTAGAAATGCCCGTCGGACAGCACACGCAGCAGGCGGGTCTGCAACTCGGCCGGCATGTCGCCGATTTCGTCGAGAAACAGCGTGCCGTTCTCGGCCTGCTCGAAGCGCCCGCGGCGCTGCGCGGTGGCGCCGGTGAAGGCGCCGCGCTCGTGGCCGAAGAGTTCGGATTCGAGCAGATCGCGCGGGATGGCCGCGGTGTTGATGGCGATGATCGGGGCGTCGCGGCGCGGACTGTGGCGGTGCAGCGCGCGCGCGACAAGCTCCTTGCCGGTCCCCGATTCGCCGTTGATGAGCACCGTGGCATGCGATTGCGCGAGCCGGCCAATGGCGCGAAACACTTCCTGCATCGACGGCGCCTGGCCAAGGATTTCGGGGGTCAGCACCGAGTCGTCGGCCTCTTCCTCGCTCTGCTCGCCCTGCTCGATGGCGCGCCGCACGAGGCCCAGCGCCTGTTCGAGATCGAAGGGTTTGGGCAGATATTCGAAGGCGCCGCCCTGGAATGCGGAGACCGCGCTATCGAGGTCGGAATAGGCGGTCATGATGATGACCGGCATGTCGGGAAAGCGCGCCTTGGCCTTTTCGAGCAGACTCAGGCCCGACTCGCCCGGCATGCGGATGTCCGACACCAGCACCTTGGGCGGACGCGTGAGCTGCTTGAGCGCCGCGCCGGCATCGACCGCCGATTCGAAGCTGCGATGCGAAATGTTCTCGCGCGCCAGGGCTTTTTCGAGCACCCAGCGAATCGAGCGGTCATCGTCGACAATCCAGACTGTTTCCATGTTTACCGCACTATTTTGGTGCGCGCCGCCCCGTCAAGGGTCAATTCCGGTCCGACACAGGCAGCCGCAGGGTGAAACAGGTACAGCCGGGGGCGCTCCTGACATCGATCATGCCCTGGTGCTGTTCAACAAAGCCTTGCGCCAGGGAGAGCCCCAAACCACTACCACCGTCACGGCCGGAAACCAGCGGATAAAAGATCTGGTCGCGGATTTCATCCGGAATACCGGGGCCGTTGTCGATTACTTGCAATTCGAGTGCCAGTTTGTGACGGCGCTTGGCCAAGGTTACCTGTCGCGCCGCCCGCGTACGCAATACGATCTGCCCACGCCCATCGACCGCCTGCGCTGCGTTGCGCACGATGTTGAGCACCGCCTGGATGAGTTGTTCGCGGTCACCGGTCATCTCCGGCAGGCTGGTGTCATAGTCGCGGGTGATGGTGAGATCGGGGAATTCGGCCAGAATCAGGCGGCGAACGCGCTCGAGCACATCGTGAATGTTGAGCGGCGCGGGATGCATCACGGCGTGGGTGCCGAGCAGGCGCTTCATCAGCGCCTGCAGACGGTCGGCCTCCGCGATGATGACCTGGGTGTACTCCTTCAGCTCGGGGTCGTCGAGCTCGCCCTCGAGCAGCTGCGCCGAGCCGCGGATGCCGCCGAGCGGGTTCTTGATTTCATGCGCCAGATTGCGGATCAGTTCGCGGTTGGCCTGTTGCTGCTGGAGCAGGACTTCTTCGCGCGTCACCCGCAGGCGCGCCTCGATCGGGCGGAACTCGAGCAACAGGCTGACCCCGGGCGCCTCGACCGGATTCACGGTGCAGTCGAGATCGAAAGGCTCGAGGTGACCCGGCAGGACGATCCGCAAGTCCTTGCTGGTGTAGCTCCAGTTGTTGTCCAGCGCGTTGTGGAGCGCCGGCACGAGGTTGGCGATGTCACCGAGCAGCGTGGCCAGCGACAGCCCGGTATGGCGCGAGGCGCTGATGCCGAACAGGCTCTCGGCGCCGGCGTTGAGATGGCGCACGACGAAGTCATCGTCGATCAGCATCACCGCGGTCGACAGCAGATCGAGACCGGAAAAGTCGGTGGAAGAAGGCACGGGATTCATACCAGACTATCAGAGCAAAAGTTGCGCCAGTTGGCGACGCCGCTCATCGCAGGTTCGACAGCTCCCGCTTGAGCGCATCGACGTTGCGCTCATGCAGCTCGACCTTGTCCTGAAAGGGTTTGAGGCGGTCGATCTTTTTCTGGTAGTTGCGCTCGTTGCCATAGCGCACCGCGTCTTCGCTGGCCAGCGCCTTGCGTGCCGATTCGAGCGATTTCTCCTCAGCGGACAGCTCGGCCTCGAGAATCTTGCGCCGCTCGGTGTCGCGCCTTTGCTGGTCGGTGTCGCTGACCCGCGGGAAGCCGCCGCCACTGGCCGCGGGGGCCGGCGCGCGCGGCGCCATGCCGGGCACGGACGAGACGGGCAGATCGCGACTCAGCCGCTCGCAACCCGGCGCACTCTTGGCGTTGGTGTAGGTGACTCGGCGCTGCCCCGTGGCCGGATCGGTTTCCACGCATTTGTAGACGTCCGCGTACGCAGCATTCGCGGCGGCGCACAACAGCAAGGCGCAGAGCGGTTTCATCGACATCTCCTGGAAGCAAGGGGGCCAGTGTAGCAACCTGATCACATGCGTGCGCCGCAACGCCGGCGCTCCACGTAAAAAAGGACGGGCAAACGCCCGTCCTTTCTTTAACGCATCAGTCCGAAATCAGATTACAGACTGTAGTACATGTCGAACTCGACCGGGTGGGTGGTCACACGCAGACGGTCCACCTCTTCCGACTTCAGTTCGATGTAGGCATCGATGAAATCGTCGGAGAACACACCCCCGCGGGTCAGGAACTCGCGGTCGGCGTCGAGGGCTTCAAGCGCCTGGTCGAGACTCACACACACGGTCGGGATGAGTGCATCCTCTTCCGGCGGCAGGTCGTACAGGTTCTTGTCGGCGGGGTCGCCCGGGTGGATCTTGTTCTGGATACCGTCCAAGCCGGCCATCAACAGTGCGGCAAACGCGAGGTACGGGTTGGCCATGGGATCCGGGAAGCGCGATTCGATACGGCGCCCCTTCGGGTTGGCGGTGTAAGGAATGCGGATCGACGCCGAGCGGTTGCGCGCCGAGTAGGCCAGCTTGGTCGGCGCTTCGTAGTGCGGCACGAGGCGCTTGTACGAGTTGGTCGACGGGTTGGTGATGGCGTTCAATGCACGGGCGTGCTTGATGATGCCGCCGATGTAGTACAGCGCGGT
>JAGRFO010000197.1:0-597 GCA_020446005.1 Rhodocyclaceae bacterium
TGGCGTAGGCCACGCAGGAGCCGGAAAAAGCCACCGAGCCGATCAGCGCGCCGAGCACCGCGAGCAAGGCGACCATGCCGCCGTGCACTTCGCCACGGGTGAATTCGAGCAGCGCGATGGCCGCCGCCGCGCCGCCACCCATGCCGTTGTAGATGGCAACCATCTGCGGCATGTCGGTCATCTTCACCTGCTTGCCCGACCACCACGCGGCCGAACCGCCGATCACCATCGCCACAATCATCAGCGCGAAGTTATGCATGCCCGGCCAGAACAGCGTCACCAGCGTGGCGGCGATCATCCCCCACCCCGCCCAGACGATGCCCTTGCGCGCGGTGGCGGGCGAACTCATGGCCTTGAGGCCGAGGATGAACACCACCGCGACGCCGACGTAGGCGAGATCAATGAGCCATTTGGCGGTCATCATTCGCCCTCCTTCTTCTTGCCGGACTTGAACATCGCCAGCATGCGTTCGGTCACCACATAGCCGCCGGCGGCGTTGGCGGCGCCGAGCAGCACCGCGAAAAAGCCGATCGCCAGCTCCAGCGGGCTGTCCGGGTCGGCATGCCCCATCACCACCATGGCGCCGATCAGCACCAC
>JAGRFO010000197.1:716-5872 GCA_020446005.1 Rhodocyclaceae bacterium
TCCATCCATGATCGAATCCTCCCTTGTCAGAGCCCGAGGGCGGTTTTGACACCGGCATGCCGCAACTCGCCCTCATGGGTGAGGCAGCAACCGGCCATCACTTCATCGTCCCAATCAAGGGTCAGCTCGCCGTCCTTGATGAACGGGCTGATGAAGTTGAACAGGTTCTTGGCGTACATCTCCGAGGCATGCACCGGCATGCGGCTGGGGATGTGGGTGGGGCCGATCACCAGCACGTCGTTGATCCACACCTTGTCGCCTTTCACGGTGCCCTCGACGTTGCCGCCGGTGTCGGCGGCCATGTCGACCACCACCGCGCCGGGCTTCATCCGGGCCACCATGTCGGCGGTGATGATGGTGGGCGCGGCGCGCCCCGGAATGGCGGCGGTGGTGATCAGCGCGTCGCACTGCGCCACCGCCTTGGCGAGCTTTTCGGTCTGCAAGGCCTTCTCCTCGTCGGTCAGCTCGCGCGCATAGCCGCCCTGACCGGCCGCCGACACCCCGGTGTCAACAAACTTGGCGCCCAGCGACTCGACCTGCTCGCGGGTGTCGGGGCGCACGTCGTAGGCCTCCACCATCGCGCCGATGCGCCGCGCGGTGGCAATCGCCTGCAGCCCGGCCACGCCGGCCCCGATCACCAGCACCTTGGCCGGGCGAATGGTGCCGGCGGCGTAGGTGAGCATGGGGAAGAACTTGGGCGAATGGTCGGCCGCGATCAGCGCGCACTCGTAGCCCGACACCGCCGCCTGCGAGGACAGCGCGTCCATGCTCTGCGAGCGGGTGATGCGGGGCAGCAGTTCGAGCGCGAACGAAGTGATGTTCTTCTTCTGCATCTTGGCGATGCGGTTGGCGTCGAACCACGGCTGCAACATGCCCAGCAGCACCGCGCCGGTTTTCATGCGGCCGATGCGCGTCGCGCTGGGCGGCTGAACGGCGAGGATGATGTCGGCCGCCGCGCACACCTCGGCATCGCTGTCCACGAAGGTCACGCCGTCGAAGGCCGCGTCGTGAAAATGCGCCGGCTTGCCCGCCCCGGACTGCATCACCACCTGCGCGCCGAGGCCGATGTATTTTTTGACCACGTCTGGCACCACGGCGAGACGGCGTTCGCCCGAATCCGTCTCCGACGGCACTCCAATGACCACAGGCATTGGCGTCCTCCCTGTTTGAGATTGTTGAAAACTGTCGGGCCAGGGCGCGCATGCGACGCGTTTTGCGTTGCGCCTGCCGGCCATGACCCGCGTGGCCCATCATACCCAAGGCGTCGACCACCGCAAGCGCTGAAAACCCCTAAACCTTGTGAGGGCAAGCCATTGAATATGCAGCACAAGAATCAGGGGAAAGCCGGCCGGCCAAGCGGCCCGATCAGTGCAGGGGGGAGGCGTCCTCGGCCACCGTGACCAGCCGGATCACCGCCAGCGACAGGTTGTCGCCCTCGCCCTTGGCGCGCTCGCGAGCCCGCGAGATCAGCGTCTGGCAGGCCTCGCGGGCATTCATCGTGGCCAGCACCGTGCCGATTTCATCGTCCGCGAAATACGCCCACAAGCCGTCCGAACACAGCAGGAAGCTGTCACCGCCAATCAGCGGCGCCACCCCGCCCAGGGCAATCTTCGGCTCGCGCTCGCTGCCCAGACACGAGAGCAGCACATTGCGGTGCGGATGGACCAGCGCCTCGGCATCGTTCAGCCGCCCCTTGCGCTGCAGCTCGCCGACCAGCGAATGGTCGGGGCTGCGATACACCAGGCTGTTGCCGCGATAGTGGTAGAGACGCGAATCGCCGCAATGCACCCAATCCGCCCGGTCGCGCTGGAGCAGGAACACCACCGCGGTGCTGTGCGGGTCCTGCTCGCTGGTGAAGCGGGTGAGCTTGATCACCAGATGCGACTCCTTGACCACCCCGGCCAGCAGGTGCTCGGGGGTTTCATCCAGAGGCGCAAAGGCTTCGAAATTCTGTTTGGCCTTGAGCAGCACCTGCTCGGCGGCCATCGCGCCACCGGTGTGGCCGCCCATCCCGTCGGCGAGCACCGCCAGCAGCATGCCGGCCTTCTCCGGATGGCCGAAAAGCGCCACCCGATCCTGCTGTTCGGTACGGTCGCCCAGATGCTTGGCGACACAGGTTTCAACTTTCAGAGCCATGGAGGAGCGTGTCTGTCGTGCGATTGTTCTGGCGGATTCACCTGCGCAGTCTTGCGGCAGGCGGGCGCATTGTCGTGTGCCGCCAATTGTAGGGCATCCGCCCGCCACACGCGCAGCCGCGATCCGGCGGGCGCAAGGCCCATGCGGCGGCACAGACGGGAAGATCGGGCCGGCGGAAACATGCCCGCTTAACGGCGC
Organism: Rhodocyclaceae bacterium; assembly: GCA_020446005.1. Classification (GTDB taxonomy): domain Bacteria; phylum Pseudomonadota; class Gammaproteobacteria; order Burkholderiales; family Rhodocyclaceae; genus Nitrogeniibacter. Next base: position 3,051 of record JAGRFO010000197.1, read on the forward strand.
GGATGGGCCCGACTTGAGATGCGCCCGCGCGCCGGCGGGAGCCGCCATGCGCCCCCCGCCAGCACCGGAAAAACCGCTCAGTGACGCGCCGCCAGCCGGTCGTCGATGAGCTCGATCCAGTGGCGCACCGGGGTTTGGGTCCCAGACTCGAGGTGGGTCATGCACCCCACGTTGGCCGAGGCGATGCACGGCGCGCCGCCCGCCTGCAGGGCCGCAAGCTTGTTGTCGCGCAGCGTTTTGGACAGCGCCGGCTGGAGGATCGAGTAGGTCCCCGCCGATCCGCAGCACAGATGCGCGTCCTTGACCGGGGTGAGGTCAAAGCCGGCGGCGGTCAGGATCGCCTCGACCCGGCCCTTGAGCCGGAGCCCGTGCTGCAGCGTACACGGCGCGTGAAAGGCCAGCGGCTGTGGCGTCGCCAGCGCCGGCAGCAGGCGGGTGAGCTGCGCCAGCTCGGCATCGATCACCTCGGCGATGTCGCGGCTCAGCGCCGCCACCTTGGCCGCGCGCTCGGCGTACACCGGATCGCTGGCCAGGAAGTGGCCGTAGTCCTTGACCTGTACCCCGCAGCCCGAGGCGGTGATGACGATCGCCTCCACCTCGCCGCGCTCGATCAGCGGCCACCAGGCGTCGATATTACGCCGTGCATCGGCCTTGCCGCCGGCGTGATCGTTGAGGTGATGACGCACCGCGCCGCAGCAGCCGGCCTTACTCGCCTCGATCAGCGAGATGCCGAGCGCGTCGAGCACCCGCGCGCTGGCGGCATTCACCGCCGGCGCCATGGCTGGCTGGGCGCAGCCGGCCAGGGTCACCATCTTGCGCGCATGGCGCGGCGCCGGCCATCGGCCCGCCGGCGCGGCCAGCGGCACCTTGTCCTTGAGCACCGCCGGCAACAACGGCCGCACCATCCGGCCGGCACGCATCGCCATGCCGAACAGCCCGGCGCGCGGCACGAACTCGCGCAGCAGCCAGCGCACCGTCCGGTCCGCGCCCGAGCGCGGCACCTTCTGGTCGGCCATGTAGCGCCCCAGATCGACCAGCCGACCATAGGCCACGCCCGACGGACAGGTGGTTTCGCAGGCGCGGCAGGTCAGGCAGCGGTCCAGATGGAGCCGCGTCTTTTCGGTCACCGGCTGCCCCTCGAGCATCTGCTTGATGAGGTAGATGCGGCCGCGCGGGCCGTCGAGCTCGTCGCCCAGCAGCTGGTAGGTCGGGCAGGTGGCGGTGCAGAAACCGCAATGCACGCACTTGCGCAAGATGGCGTCGGCTTCGCGCCCGACGTCGGTGTCCTTGATGAAATCGGCCAGTTGAGTCTGCATGGTCAGAGTCCGTCGTAGAGGCGGCCGGGGTTGAACACCCCCGCCGGATCGAAGCTGGTTTTGAGCCGCGAATGAATGGTCTTGAGCGCCGGGCTGAGCGGGTGGAACACCGCCTCGGTGGGATTGCCGCCGCGGAACAGGGTGGCGTGACCGCCCAACGCGGCGGCCCGTTCGCGAATCCGCCGCACGTCGGCCTCGCTGCGCAGCCAGCGTTGCGCACCGCCCCACTCGATCAGCTGCGCCCCGTCGAGCCCCAGCGGCGCGGCCACCGAGGGCACCGACAGCCGCCACAGCGGGGCGTTGCCGCCGAAGAAGCCGTTGCGCTGCTCGCGCATGCCGGCCCAGTGCGCGGTGGCGGCGGCCGGCTCGAGGCGGTCGCCGCCGAGGCGTTGCACGGCCGCTTCGACCGCCGCCGCAGCCCCCGACAGCCGCACGCACAGCGCGCCCGCCGACCAGCAGGTGGCGGAGATCGGCAGCGGCTGGGCGGCCCAGGCGTTGAAGCGTTCAAGCGCCGTTTGTTCGTCAGCCTCGAAGCGCAGGGTGGCCTCGGCCACCGGCACCGGCAGCACCTTGAGCGACACGTCGAGCATCACCCCGAGGGTGCCGAGGCTGCCGGCCATCAGCCGCGCCACGTCGTAGCCGGCGACGTTTTTCATCACTTCGCCGCCAAAATGCTGCACCTCGCCGCGACCGTCGATGAGCGTCACGCCGAGCACGAAATCGCGCACCGCGCCGGCCGCCACCCGCCGCGGGCCGGACAGCCCGGCCGCCACGCAGCCACCGACTGTCGCCCCCGCGCCGAAATGCGGCGGCTCGAAGCCGAGCATCTGCCCTTTGTCGGCGAGCGCGGCTTCCAGCTCGGCGAGCGGCGTGCCGGCGCGCACGGTGATCACCAGTTCGGTCGGCTCATAGTTGATGATCCCGCGATGCTCGCGGGTGTCGAGCACCGCCCCGTCGCAGCGCTGGCCGTAGAAATCCTTGCTGCCGCCGCCACGGATTCGCAGCGGCGTGCTGGTTTCGACGGCGGCGCGAATGCGTTCGACCCACGTCTGTTGCATGTCACTCATGATTGGTCCTCATCCGCCCCTCGCGGCGGTCTGTTGCGTCCGGGCAGTGCGCGCAGCGCCAGCCAGGCGCCGACCAGTGACAGCACCGGTACGGCCACCAGCAGGAATTGCGTCCACCCCGTGTTCATTTGCGGGCGCGCCTCAGAAGCGCTCGATGTCCGGGTGCGGCAACTGCCCGCCATGGACGTGCATGTGGCCAAACTCGGCGCAGCGGTTGAGCGTCGGCACCGCCTTGCCGGGGTTGAGCAGCCCTTTCGGGTCGAACGCGGCCTTGACGCGGAAGAAGGTGTGGCGCTCCAGATCGGAGAACTGGGCGCACATGTGGCCGACCTTCTCGATCCCCACCCCGTGCTCGCCGGTGATGGTGCCACCGAGGCTGACCGACAGTTCAAGGATCTCGCCGCCGAAGGCTTCTGCCCGCGCCAACTCGTCGCCGACG
>JAGRFO010000198.1 GCA_020446005.1 Rhodocyclaceae bacterium
GCTGCGCCACAGCTTTGCCAGCCACGTCCTGCAGTCGAGCGGCGACCTGCGCGCGGTGCAGGAACTGCTCGGTCACGCCAGCATCCAGAGCACGCAGGTGTATACCCATCTGGATTTCCAGCATCTGGCCAAGGTGTACGACGCGGCCCACCCGCGCGCCGCAAAGAAGCGGCGCTGAGAGGCGGCTCTCTTTACGAAGATGCCATGGCAAGTCGTAGCGCCTCGCCTTATCACGAGCAGATGTTCGGCTATATTGACGGGCACCCGCGTGCGAGCCGCGAGATGTTCGCACAACTGTTCGCCATGTACTCAACCAATCGGGAGCTGATGAATGAAACTAACCCGCAAGCAGTGGCCGCCTTCGGACGCGTTTTTAGAACCGGGGGAGCCGCCGTCACCCCCGTACAAGCCGCCAGAGGGGGACTGGAGCACGAGCGACGAGGGGCCGTGTCTGCCGGACGACGTGTGGAAGAAGCCGCCGACAGACCCGAAGGCTCCGTAGATCTCGACAGCCTCTCGCCAACCGAGCCCGTACCCGCGCTGGGGACGACTTACCAGCCCGATGAACTGTTGCGCTGCGCCGGTTTCTGGGCGCCGACCCGCGGCGCGTGGGATTCCATCAGCTTGAAGAAGCGACCGTAGAAGTCGGGGTCGCTCACCGTTTCCGCGCCGACCTTGACCAGCGAATCGTTGCGCGAGGTCCACGGCAGCGACAGCGAGCCGACTCCGGAGACGCTCAAGCCCGCCGAGTTGGCCGATTGCTTGAGCTCGTACTGGGTCTGCACCGCGTTGGCGTAGGCGATGGTGTCGCGCACGGTGCCGGCGCACACCACGTTGAATTCGAGCTCCATGTGGATGTCGTCGTCCGGTTGAAACACCTTGGTGCCGCGCACCGCTTCGGCGGTGGCCGAGGCGATGGTGTAGCCCTGGCTGAGCAGGGTGCGGCGTGCGGCCTCGCAGGTGGCGGCGGTGTCGGTGACGAAGCGGGCCTCGTAGGGCGAGGCGGCGGCGAAGGATTCGTCCTCGTACACCGCGGGGCCGCCGCAGGCGGTCAGGGTCAGCGCGAAGGCGCTCATCAGGCAGGGGGCGAGGGGGCGCATGGCAGGTTCCTCGAAAGGCGATGGCCGGGCCGGCATTTCGAGCATACGCCGGCGCCCAACTGGCGACAACCGCAGGCGCGGCGTACACTGCCAGCCTTTTGCGAACGCCTCGTCAGCCATGGCCCAACTGATTCTCCGACCCGGCAAGGAGCGCGCCATGGCGCGCCGTCATCCGTGGATTTACGACGCCGCGGTGGCGCGTCTCGACGGTCGCGCCCGCCCCGGCGACACCGTCACCGTACTCAGCGATGGGGGCAAAGTGCTGGGCAAGGCGGCCTGGTCGCCGGAATCGAAAATCCGCGCGCGGATGTGGAGTTTCGATCCCGATGCGGTGATCGACCACGCCTTCTTCAAGCGCGCCGTGGCCGCCTCGGTGGCCCGGCGGCAGGCCCATCCGGCGCTGGCCGGGCAGGACGGGGTGCGGCTCATTCATGGCGAGTCGGATGGCCTGCCCGGGGTGGTGGTCGATCGCTTCGGGCCGGTGGTGGTGATGCAACTGACCAGCGCCGGGGCGGACAAGTGGCGCGAGGCCATCGTCGCCGCACTGGTGCAGGCCACCGGGTGTGAGGCGGTCTACGAGCGCTCGGATTCCGACGTGCGCGGCCGCGAAGGCCTCGAGCCGGTCACCGGCTGCGTGCATGGCGAACTGCCCGCAGCGCTGACCATCGTCGAGCACGGGATTCGCATGGAAGTGGACGTGGTCGGCGGCCACAAGACCGGCTTCTACCTCGATCAGCGTGACAACCGGCGCATGACCCGCGAGCTGTCCGCCGGCCGACGGGTGCTCAACTGTTTCTGCTACACCGGTGGCTTCAGCCTGCAGGCGCTGGCCGGAGGTGCCGAATCGGTGCTGTCCATCGACTCCTCCGCGCCGGCGCTGGCGACGGGCGCCCGCAATCTCGCCCTCAATCCCACGCTGGACGCCGCGCGCGCCACCTGGCGTGAAGCGGACGTGTTCACCGCGCTGCGCGAACTGCGCGACGCGGGCGAGCGCTTCGACCTCATCATCCTCGATCCGCCCAAGTTCGCCCCCTCCGCCGCCCATGCCGAGCGCGCCGCGCGCGCCTACAAGGACATCAACCTGCTGGGCTTCCGCCTGCTCAATCCGGGCGGTTTGCTCATGACTTACTCCTGCTCCGGCGGCATCGGCGTGGAGCTGTTCCACAAGATCGTCGCCGGCGCGGCCGCCGACGCGGGCGTGGACGGCCGCATCCTGCACCGCCTGTCGGCCGCGCCGGATCACCCGGTCGGGCTGTCGGTCCCCGAAGGGGAATACCTCAAGGGGCTGTGCTGTCAGGTGGGGTGAGTGCGCGACGCCCCGGCCCATTCGCGCCGATGCCCGATATAATCGACCGCGAAGGCGGGCCGTCCGGCGGACGCCACACATGCAGCGCATCGTTGACGAGGGGGAAGCATGTCGCAAGAACACATCATCATCGCCATTGCCGGGGCCGTGGTGGCGATCATCATCGGGTTCCTGATCGGGCGCGTGACCAGCGAGCCGAAGAAGAACGTGACCGAGTTGGAGGCGGAGATAACACGCCAGAAGGACGAGATGGCGAGCTACAAGCGCGAGGTGGAAAGCCATTTCGACACCACCGCCTCGTTGTTCGTGTCGATGGCGGGCTCCTACAAGGACTTGTTCGAGCATCTGTCGACGGACTACGAAAAGCTCTCCGACGGCTCCGCCCGCGAGCTGTTTCGCGAGCGTGTTGATGCCCTGCTGCTCGGTCAGGCCGACGATCAGAAGCTGCTCGACCACGAGGGTGACGCGCCGGCGGATGGCGCGGCGGCCAAGCCGCCCGCCGATGAGCCGGCACCCGAAGCGACCGAAAAGCCTGACGATGTGCCGCAGGACGAGGTGTCCGCCAGCGCCAATACCCCCGCCGATGTGGCATCCAGTCCTGACGAAACCGCAAGCCCGGGTGCGGCGCCGACCGAGGACGATGTGGTCCCCAAGGCCCCGGCCAACACCGTAAGCCATTGACCGATCCGCTGGCGGGGCGCCGCGCGCGATGAGTTTCGTCTTCGAGGAGCTCGATTTCCAGCGCACCCCGCTGGGCGACATCAGCCTGCGCAAGCGGGGTGAGCCGCGGCTGGGCGGCAAGATCGTCTACGAGGTCAAGCTCGGCGACGAATTCCTGATGTCGAGCCTGTTCACCGCTTCGGAGATCGCGCTCGCCACGCTCGGGCTGGGCGCGCTGGAGGTGCAGGAACTCGATGTGGTGGTCGGCGGGCTGGGGCTCGGCTATACCGCCGTTGCCGCGCTCGACAACCCGGCGGTGTGCTCGCTGCGCGTGATCGAGGTGATGGCGCCGGTGATCGACTGGCATCGCCGTGGCCTTGTGCCGCTGGGGGCGCAACTGGTGGCGGACCCGCGCTGCACGCTGATGCATGCCGATTTCTTCGCGGTCGCCAGCGCCGCCGGCCGCGGCTTCGATCCGGCCGAGCCGGAGGCGCGCGTGCACGCCGTGCTGCTCGACATCGACCACTCGCCCAGCCACTGGCTCAACCCCGCCAACCGCGATTTCTACACCCCGCAGGCGTTGACCCGGATGGCCGCCAAGATCCATCCCGGTGGGGTCTTCGCGCTTTGGTCGAACGATCCGCCGCACGCCGCGGTCACGGAATTGCTCGACGGCGTGTTCGCGACCGCCGAGGCGCACGTGGTGCCGTTCCCGAATTTCTACACCGGTGGCGAATCGTCGTGCACGGTGTACGTGGCGCGCACCGCCTCGGCGTAGCGTCGCGCGCTTGTGCCACCTCAAGGAAGTCGCCCGTGCGATGCCGGATGATCCGCCCCTGTGACCGATGGGGTCGGCCGATTTCATGAGGACGGGCGGAATGAGCGAATTGAACATCATCAATGACAGCGTTTTTTCTTTCGACGCGCGTGGCGTGGCCAAGCGTTTTCGTCATGCGGCGATTTTCGGCGCGCTCGAAGCGCTCGACGACGGCGAGACCATGCGCTTCGTGAACGACCACGATCCGCTGCCGCTGATCGGTCAGCTCCAGCAGCGCTACGGCAATCAGGTGGCGGTGAACTATGTGTCGCGCGATGCCGGGCAGATCGTCATCGACTTCACGGTGCAGCTCGCGGCGCAGGGTGCCGCGCCGGCCGCGACGGGCGGCTCGTGCTGCAGTGGCGGCGGTTGCGGCGGCTGAGTTTTCCCTTCTGGCGGCAGACGACGCGCACTTTGGTGCGCGTTTTTGCTTGACGTCCGCTTACTGCGATTGGCGCAGGGAGGGGGCGCGGTAGTCCGGGTTGGGGCCGAGCTCGGCGCCGATGAAGGCGGCGGTGAACAGCACGATGGAGAGCGATAGCAGCACGAACTGACGGAACTGCCAGCGTCCGCCGTGCGCCGACGGTGCGCCGCGCGCCATGTGATGCATGAAATTGACCCCGGCGGCGGAGAGCGCGATCAGCGCCGCGCCGAGCAGTTTCGCGGCATGGCCGGAAAAGTGGGTGGCCAGCGCGAGGTCGAAACGGTTGGGCAGATAGAAATCGCCGCGCAGGATCAGCCACGCGCCACTCAGGGCGCTGAGGATGACCACGAACAGCGAGACCGTGCGCATCATGGCGCGGCCGTGCTCCCCAGCAGGCGGGCGACGACCGGCACCAGCGCATCGCCCAGGCGATGGTGACTGTGCGCATCCAGATGCACCCCGTCCGCCGCGCTGGCGTGGATGTGCTCGCCGGCGTCGAAGAAGGCGCATTCGCTCTCCAGCGCGACGCGGGCGAGCTGCTCGGCAAAGCCCACCCACTTCGCGTCGCCGCCGGCGAACTTGTCGGCCATGGCGCCGGCAGGGGTGCCGATCGGCGGCGGGGCGACGAGCAGGATTGGCGGTACCGGCATGCCCGGTTCGATCGGCGCGCTGCGGATGGCGTGCACCAGCGCGGCGTTGCCCTGCGCAGCGTGCCAGGCGGTGTGCGGGTGCATGGACTGGAAGTCGTTGTTGCCCAGCATCAGGATCACCAGCGCCAGCGGGCTGTTCACCTCGATGCGCTGGGCCAGCCCCTCAAGTCCGCTGCGACCGGCTTTGAACGGATCGTCGAAGACCGTACGCCGGCCGTTGAGGCAGTCCTCGATCACGCGTACGCCTTCGCCCTGCGCCCTGAGGCCGATTTCGAGCCGCCCCGGCCAGCGCGTCTCGAAGGGGTGGCGCGCGCGGGTGCCCGGCACGATGCCCCAGGACAGCGAGTCGGCATACACCAGAATCTGCTTCATCGACATGGGTGTGATCCTTCAATCGCCGCCGCAGCCACCGCCACAACTGCTGCCGCAGCCGCTGTCCCCACCGCTGTCACTTCCGCAGCCCGAGCAGCCGCCGCCGCAGCCGATGTGGCCCGCGCAGTAGCCATTGGCGCCGGCCGCGCCGCGCGCCATGCAGTCCAGGTGGTAGGTGAAACCGCCGACGATGGCGAGTGTGCCGTCCAGCGCAAACAGGCGCGGCAGCCGAGCCGGGGCATTGGGGTCGATGGCCTCGTGCTTGCAGGCCAGCCGCCAGCTGCGCTTGATGCCGTCCTGCGCCTGGGTGGGGGCGCTCATGGCTTCGGCGGGCACGTGGTGCAGGAAGCGGCCGAGGCCGCGCTGGCAGAAATCCTTGTAATTGCGGGTGAACAAGATGAACTCGTGCCAGGCGTCATCGACCGCCTGCGAGGGCATGGAGAGCTTGCGTCGGCCGGCGCGCTGGTTGATGGCGAACCAGTCGCGCAGGCCGCGAAACACCTCCATGCGCTCAACCGGACTGAGCTGCGGCTGCTTCTCGGCGAGGCGTTTGTCGAGCAGGCGGGCGAAATCGAAATTGTCGATGTAGCGGCGCTGACGGGACTTGCGGTGCAGGATCCAGACCACGCTCAGGCCGATGGCGACGAGCGCGACGACGAGGACGCTGTCCATCTGGCGGTCTGCCCTTCAAGCGCCGCCGAACAGATCGCCCCCGCTGCGCGGCGGCGTCAGCCCGAAATGCTGCCAGATGGCGTGGGTGGCGATGCGCCCGCGCGGGGTGCGCTGCAGGTAGCCTTGCTGGATCAGATAGGGTTCGAGCACGTCCTCGATGGTGTCGGTCGATTCACCGATCGCCGCCGCGAGGTTGTCCAGCCCGACCGGGCCGCCGCCGAACTTTTCGAGCATCGCGCCGAGCAGCTTGCGGTCCATCAGGTCCAGCCCCAGCGCGTCGACGTCGAGCATCGACAGCGCCGCGTCGGCCACCGGCGAGGAGATGTG
>JAGRFO010000199.1 GCA_020446005.1 Rhodocyclaceae bacterium
CGTGTCGTTGGCCAGCACGTTGCCGCTCACCGTGTTCGGGACCGCGTCCTCGGTGATCGCGGCGGCGTCGTTTTGAGCGAGCGGAACACTGTCGGTGATGGCGATGTCGATGCTGTCGCTGCTCGAACGACCCAGCGTGTCGATCACTTCGACGGCGACGGAGTCGGTGACGTCGCCGGCGCTGTGGTCCTGCACATCGGGATCGTAGGTGTAGCTGACCACGCCCGTCGACGGGTCGTAGCCGGTGAGGACGAGGATGCCGCGGCCGGTGTTGATGGTGATCGGCGTCGCGGCCAGGTTATCGAGTTCGACGGGGGTGATGACCGTGCCGCCCACGCTGATCGACCCCAGACCTGCCGGCGCGCTGATGGTGAAGCTGCCCGGGACGGGGCCGGCCGACTCGGCGAGGGTGCTGTCGGTGAGGTTGAGCGCGCCGTCGGTGTCGGGAATGCTGACGCCCGGACCGGGAGGCACGTCGGCCGCCGCTTGCAAGCCTTCTTCGTCACGGCCGCCGTCAAAGGTGAGGTCGGGTTCGACCACCGCTGCGCCAAATTCGAAGGCCAGCGGGACGACGTCTTCGAAGATGCGCAACAAGCGCACGAAGCTGTTGCCTTCGCCGCCCTCGCCACCAGCGACACCGGCCGCGGGGGCTTCGATCGCATCGTCGATCGCGCCGTCGCCTTCCAGCGCCTGGATGACGCGCTCGACGGTAGCTTCGCCGAGGGCGGCATCTTCCGGCGTCGGCCGGGTGGTGTCGGAGAGTTCGACGCTCATCGCGACGGTTTCGTTGGGCTGCACTTCGAGCAGTTGGCCGTCGCTGGTGGCCAGTTCGACATGGCCACCGTTGCGGGTGATGACCACCTCGCCTTCATGCAGCACGTCGCCGGCCTTGAGCACGCGGAGTTCTCCGCTGGCGTTGCGGGCGAAGGCTTCGCCGGTGACGGCGACGACGGTGGCGATGGGCTGGGTGGTGGCCATTGGAGCTCTCCCTTGACCGGCGCGCGGTGCGCCGATTGACATTGATTTGATGATCTGACTTTACGGCGCGCGCGTGGCGCTGCCTATTGGACCGGTGGACAGGGTCGGACCGCCTTCAGGCGGCGCGGTCGACGCTGCCGGCGGGCTGTTTGAGTTCGAGTACCAGTTGCAACCGGTCGCGCACGCCGAGCTTTTCGAACACCGCGCTGAGGTGCGCCTTGACGGTGCGCTCGGTGATCTCCAGCGTTCGCGCCACTTCCTTGTTGGTGGCGCCGTGCGCCACTTCGATGGCGACGGCACGCTCGCGCGGGGTGAGCACATCAAGCCGGCCCGCGGCGGGATCGGCATCGGCCAACAGCTGTTTGCTGGCGGCCCCCATCACGGTATCGAGCAGTTCGGGGCCGAGCCACAAGCCGCCGTTGAGAACCACCACCGCGACCTGTTCGAGCATCGCCGGGGTGGCGTAGGCGTGGCAGTAGGCGCGCGCGCCCAGGGCGATCGCCTGCATGGCGTGCGCCTGGCCCGGTTCGGCGGAGAGCACGACCAGCGGCGTGCCCGCCGGCAGTTGCGCCAGCAGCGCGCGCAAGGCCGTGGGGTCGAAGGCCGGCGGCATCCACCACACCACGTCGGCGGGCTGTGCCGCAAACGTCTCCGCGAGCACGGCCGCCGGAAAGGCCTGCTGCCAGCGCGGCAGCAGTTGCCGCCGGGGAGAGATGAAAAGGTGGGTGGTCATCGTTCGGTCAATGCGTTGGCCTTGGCGCGCAGCACCGGCTTGAGCAGGTAAGCGAGGATGGTTTTCTTGCCGGTGAGGACGTCGACCTGCGCCACCATCCCGGGGATGATCGGCAGGTTGTCGCCGAGGCTCGAGGCCTGGGTGCGCACCCGCACCACGTAGAAGGCGTTGCCGCGATCGTCCATCACGGTGTCCGCGCCGATCTGGTCGACGGTCGCGTCGAGCCCGCCGTAGATGGAGAAATCGTAGGCGGTGAATTTGACCAGCGCGGGCTGACCGGGGCGCAGGAAGGCGATGTCCTGCGGCTTGATCTGCGCCTCCAGCAGCAGCGCGTCGTCCAGCGGCACCACTTCGGCCACCTCCTTGCCGGGCTGCACCACGCCGCCGACGGTATTGACCATCAGCCGCTTGACGGTGCCGCGCATCGGCGATTTGACTTCGGCGTGCTTGACCCGGTCGGACAGCGCGGCCTTGCCTTCCGACAGGCTGCTGAGCTTGGCGGTGGTGTCGGACAGCTCGGTGCGCGCGGCATTGCGGAAGGTCAGTTCCACGTCCTGAATGTTGCGCGAGGCCTCCTCGATCGAGGCCCGGATGCGCGAGATCTGCGCGCTGGCCTGGTTGCGCTCGCCATTGAGTCGCGACACGTCGCGCTCCAGACGCAACAACTCGACCTCGGACACCGCACCAACATTCAGCAGTGGCCGCGTCAGACTCAGCTCCTTCGACGCCAGGGTGTAAGCCTGCGAGGCCTGGGCGAGCTTGGCCTGCACTTCCTTGAGTTCCTGATCGCGCTGGGCCAGTTGCTGACGGGCAATGGCGATTTCGGCGTCCAGTTCCTGGCGGGAAGATTCGAACAGCGCCTGCTCCTGCGCCACCAGCGCCGGCGAGGCGGCGACCACTTCGGCCGGCGGCACGAAATCCGCGCCCTCGGACAAGGCCCGCAAGCGCGCCGCCTTGGCGAGCAAGGCGAGGTACTGGGCTTGGTTCTCGCGCAAGGAGGAGACGAAGCGGGTGGAGTCGATCCGCACCAGCGTCTGGCCGGCCTCGACGGTGTCGCCCTCCTTGACCAGCAGTTCCTCCACCACCCCGCCATCAAAAGATTGCACGATCTGCAGATGGCTGGACGGGATGACCTTGCCCTCGCCACGCGTCACTTCGTCGATCTGCGCAAAGCCGGACCACGCCACCAGCACCACCAGCACCACCAGCGCGCTACGCAGCAAGGCGCGTGCGCGCAACGGCTCTTGCTGCAGGCGCGCCCAGTCGGCGTCGCGCGCCCAGTCGATGTCGCCTTCGCCCTGGGTCGGCAGCCAGCGTCCGAACAGGCGGTCGAACCACGGCCGGGTGCGATTGGAGACAGCGTCCGAGACCTTGCCGATGCGCTCGAACTGGTCGGCGTTGAGGCTGCTCATGCGGCCCTCCCGATGCGCCCCTGGCGCAAGGCTTCGACCACCTGGGCCTTGGGACCGTCGGCCACGATCTTGCCGCCATCGACGACGATGATGCGATCGACCAGTTCCAGCAGCGAGGTGCGGTGGGTAATGATGATCATGGTCTTGTCCGCGGTGTGCTGGCGCAGTTGCTGCTTGACGTGTTCTTCGCTGGAGTGGTCCATCGAGCCGGTGGGCTCGTCCATCAGCAGGATCGGCGGATCGTTGATGAGGGCGCGGGCGATCGCCACCCCCTGACGTTGTCCGCCGGAGAGCGACTCGCCGCGTTCGCCGACCAGCATGTCGAAGCCCTGCGGGTGGTTGTTGACGAATTCGGCGATGCCGGCGATCTCGCTGGCGCGCAGGATGTCGGCATCATCGGCGTCGCGCGAGGCGATGGTGAGGTTGTCGCGCAGGCTGCCATAGAACAGGGTGACGTCCTGCGGCACGTAGCCGACATGCCGGCGCAGTTCCGCCGGGTCGAGCTGGCGCAGGTCGATGCCGTCGACCAGCACCGCCCCCTCGGTTGGCCGGAACAGGCCGAGGATGAGCTTGTGCAGGGTGGTCTTGCCGGAGCCGACGCGCCCCAGCACCGCCACCTTCTCGCCCGGCGCGATGCGCAGCGACACATTGCGCAGCGCCAGCATGTCCTGCCCGGGATAGTTGAAGGCGACGTCCTTGAATTCGATCTGCCCGCTGAAGCTCTGCCGGCTGACGAAGTTGGAGTCCTCCGGCCGCTCGACCGGCCGCGAGAGGATGTCGTTGAGCGAGCCGAGCGCGGTCGACGCGTTGTGGTACTGGGTCAGCAGCCCGGCGACCTGGCTGATCGGCGCGAGCGCGCGCGAGGACAGCATGCTGCAGGCGATCAGCCCGCCCATGCTCAGCTCGCCGTCGCCGATCAGGTACACGCCGAGCACCACGATCGCCACATTGACGGTCTGCTGCACCCACATCGCGCCGTTGGTGGTCGAGGACGACAGCAGCCGCAGCTGCGCGCTAACGCGGGCCAGAAAGCTGGCGCTGTGCTCCCACTTGCGCTGCATGTGGCCTTCGCAGCCAAGCGCCTTGACCGCTTCGAGGCCGACCAGCGACTCGACCAGGGTGGCGTTGCGCAGCGCGCCGGCGCGGTAGGTGGTCTCGGCCAGGTCGTGCATCCGGCTCTGCACGCTCATCGCGTAGAGCAGCACGATCAGCGCGCCGGCAAAGATCGGCAGCATCATCGGCCAGGCGATCCAGCCGATCACGCCGACGAAGATCAGCGCGAAGGGCAAATCGACAAAGGCGTTGACGGTGGCCGAGGTGATGAAGTCGCGCACCGTCTCGAAGGAGCGCAGGTTGGCGGCGAACGAACCGGCCGACACCGGCCGATGCTCCATCTGCAAGCCGAGCACCCGCTCCATGATGTAGGCCGACAGTTTGACGTCCACCCGATTGCCGGCCAGATCGATGAAGTAGCCTCGCAGGGTGCGCATCACCAGGTCGGCGAGCATCACCACCGCCACCCCGATGGCCAGCATCCACAAGGTTTCGAGGGCGTTGTTGGGCACCACGCGGTCGTACACGTTCATGGTGAACATCGGCAGCGCCACCGCGAAAAGGTTGATCATCAGGGCCGCCAGCAGGACGTCGCGATACAGCGGCCGATTCTCGTTGATGGTGCCCCAGAACCAGTGACGGTGCTGGACTTCGCCAACTTCCGGGGTGCGCGCGTCAAAGCGGAACTTGGGCCGCACCAGCAGCGCATAGCCGACGTAGCGAGCGGAGAGTTCGGCGCGCGACAGGATGACTTCGGCGTCGCCCAGATCGGGGGTGATCACCCGGCCATTGCCGTGTTCATCCCAGCCCAGCAGCACGCAGGCCTGCTCGTCTTCGAGCACCAGCACCACCGGAAACAGATCGGTGTTGAGCCGGTCGAGCGGTCGGCGCGCAATGCGGCTGGCCAGCCCGGCGCGCTGCGCGGCGCGCTCGAACAGCGACGGGGTGAGGCGATGGTTGGTGAGCGGGAGTCCGGCGGTGGCGGCGTCGCGGGTCAGCGTGCAGCCATGCGCCCGCGCCACCACCAGCAGGCATTCGAGCAAAGCATCGGGACGGTGCGGGTCGGCGACCGGTTCGGCCTCGGCGGTGTGCTCCGGCAACGGCATGTCGTTCTCTTTCATAACGTCCTGTTTCAATCGGGTGCGGCGCATGATGAACGCAAGGCTTCGCCCTCTGGCATCGGCATCGCGCGCGCCAACTTGAGGCCAAATGTCAATATTGGCACGGGAAAGCGCAGAACAGGCGTCATCACGCTCTACGGCAGGGGTACGACTTTGGATGGGTCGCGGAGCACCCACCGTCAAACCCCACGGGAACTTCAATTCCTGTTAGCACTCTGAGCGATCGAGTGCTAAGATTGGACCGTTTTCATGGGAGGATCGTTGTCAATGAGCCAAGCCTTGTCCCTGCCCATGCCGACCGCCGTCGGCAGCATCGATCAGTACATCCAGTTCGCCAACCGCGTGCCGGTGCTGAGCGAGCACGAGGAGCACAGCTACGCCACCCGCTTTCACGACGAAGGCGACGTGGAGGCGGCGCGCAAGCTGGTGCTCTCGCACCTGCGCCTGGTGGTGGCTATCGCGCGCGGCTATCTGGGCTATGGGCTGCCCCACGCCGACCTGATCCAGGAAGGCA
>JAGRFO010000200.1 GCA_020446005.1 Rhodocyclaceae bacterium
AGGCGCGGCTGGCGAGCGTGGGCGACTTCGTCTCGCCGGGCGCCGCGCTGCTGGTGCTGGCTTCCACCGGCGCGCCAGAGATCCGTGCCAGCGTGCCGTTGCCGCAGGTCGAGAGCCTGCGCGCGGCGGGGGCGTGGACCTTGTTCGCCAGCGGGCTGGAGGTGCCGCTGCGGCTGCTGCGGGTGTCGCCGCTGGTCGATCGCGCCGGGCAGGCGCAGGTTGCGGTGTTTGCGCCGCTGCGCGAGATCCCGGTCGGGCTGGCGGGCGAGATCCGCTGGCAGGGGCGGCAGGCGCAGTTGCCGCCGGCCTTCGTGCAGCGCCGCGACGGGCACTTCGGGGTGTTCGTCAAAACCGGTGAGACGGTCGCGTTTCGTCCGCTGCCGGCGGCGCAGGCGGGGCGCCCGGTGGCGGTGCCGGCGGACTGGCCGGCGGACACGCCGATCGTCGACGCCGGGCGCTTCCAGATCGGGCTTGAGCCGGCGGGCGGCGCGCGCTGATGGGCTTTTACCGGCGCCTGATCGACAACCGCCCGCTGGCCAACATCGCGTTCGCGCTGGTGCTGGTCGGCGGCGCGATCACCTATGCGCTGATGCCGCGGGCGCAGGATCCGGAGATCAACTTCAACTGGGTGAGCATCGTCACCACGCTGCCCGGTGCGTCGGCGGAGGACGTGGAGCAGGAGCTGACTGCGCCGCTCGAAGACGCCATCGCGCAGGTCAAGGACATCAAGTTCGTGTCCTCGTCGAGCCGCGAGAATCTGTCGTCGATTCTGGTGCGCTTCAACGAGCTGTCGGAGCGTGAGTTCGACAAGCGGGTGAACGACTTGCGGCGCGAGATCCAGAACAAGGCGGCGGCCGAGCTGCCCGAGGATGCGACCGATCCGGCGGTGATCGAGATCACCACCTCCAACGGTTTTCCGACCGCGATTCTGGCGGTCTACGCGCCGGCCATGGACGAGCGCCTGCGCCGCGCCGCGTTCCGCATCAAGAAGGATCTGGAGCGCATGCGCGGGGTCGACCAGGTGATTGCCGCCGGGCTGGACGATCCGGAGCTGCATGTCGATTTCGATCCGGCGGCGCTGGCGGCGCGCGGTATCTCGCCGCTGCAAGTGTCGGACACCGTGCTCGGCTGGTTTCGCAACACGCTCGGCGGGCGGGTGCAGGTGCACGACCGCGAATGGCTGGTGCGGCTGCAGGGCAAGACGCCGGACCCGGAGGCATTGGCGCAGGTGGCGGTGATTACGCCCGACGGGCGGGTGCCGCTGGGCGAGCTGGGTGCCGTCACGCGCAGTCACGAGCGGCCGACCCAGCGGGTCAGCGTCGGCGGGCAGCCGGCGGTGATGCTGTCGGTCAACAAGCAAAGCCGGGTCAACACCATCGAGCTGGTCGAGCGGCTCGCGGCCTACGCCCACGAACACAACCCACTGCTGATGAGCGATGGGGTGCAGCTGGTGATGCTCGACGACCAGACCGGGATGACCCGTGGCGCGATCGGCATCATGGAGTCGAACGCGCTGATCGGGCTCGGCGCGGTGCTGCTGATGTGCTGGCTGTTTCTCGGCCCGCGCATGGCGCTGCTGGTCGGGCTGGGGGTGCCGTTTTCGCTGGCGGGCACCTTTCTGGTGGTCAACGCCATCGGCTCGACGCTGAACCTCACGGTGCTGCTCGGGGTGGTGATCGCGCTGGGGATGCTGGTCGATGACGCGGTGGTGGTGATCGAGGCGATCTACTACCGCCTGCAGCGTGGCGAGGCGCCGATGGATGCGGTGATCAACGGCGTGCTGGAGGTGGCCGCGCCGGTCACCAGCGCGGTGCTCACCACCATGGCCGCGTTTTTGCCGCTGATGCTGCTGCCGGGCATTCTGGGCAAGTTCATGTTCGTGGTGCCTTTCGTGGTCACCGTGGCGCTGGGCGTGAGCCTGTTCGAGGCGTTCTGGATCCTGCCCACCCACGTGATGGGCATCCGCCCCAGCGCGCGCGAGAACGCCAGCGCCGGTCAGGCCCGGCGGGTACGCTTCACGCACTGGGTGCGGGTCAAGTATTCACGCGCGCTGATTCGCGTCATGCGCTGGCCGAAGCTGGCGCTGGTGGGGGTGGTGCTGACGTTCATGGGTGCGCTGGGGATGATTGCCGGCGGGGTGGTCAAGCAGCAGTTCTTCGCCTTCGATTCGATGCGCCTGTTCTACGTGAACGTCGACATGCCGCCGGGCATGACGCTGGCGCGCACGCTCGACGAAGTGCAGCGGGTGGCCGACGCGATCAGCGCCCGCCTGCCCGCCGGCGAGGTCCGCTCGGTGAGCGCCTACGCCGGGCTGAAATTCACCGAGACCGAACCGCTCTACGGCGACCAGTACGGGCAGGTGCTGGTGTCCTTGCAGGATCGCGCGGCCGGCGGCGCGTTTACCGGCGAGATCATCGACGCCCTGCGCGCGCCGCTGCTGGCGCAGGAGGGCGAAGGGCGGCTGTCGTTTCTGGAGATGAAGGGCGGGCCGCCCTCGGGCAAGCCGATCAGCGTCAAGGTCAAGGCCGACGACTACGCCGTGCTGCGCGCCGCCGCCGACGCGCTCAAGGCAGAGGTGGCGAAGATTCCCGACATCAAGGACCTGACCGACGACGACGTGCCCGGCCGCACCGAGATGCGCCTCGCCCTGAACCGCGAGAAGCTCGCCCGCGCCGGCGTGCAGCCCGCGCTGGTGAGCCGCCTGCTGCGGCTGTATGGCGAGGGCGAGACGCTGACCAGCATCCGCATCGACGGCGAAAAGGTGGAGGTGATCGTGCGTGCGCGGCCCGAGACGCTAAGCGACATCGACGCGCTGCTGCAGCGCGAGGTGCCGCTCGACGACGGTCGGCGGATCCAGCTCGGTGCGCTGGTCGACGCGCAGCTGGGCGTCTCCAAGGGCTACATCCGCCACTACCAGCTCCGCCGCGCGATCACCGTCGAGGCCGATCTGGCGCCGGGCGGGATCGACACCGTGGCCGCCAACGACCAGCTCAAGGCCGCGTGGGCGCAGCTCCAGCCGCGCTTTCCGCAGGTCGCGCTGGATTTCTCGGGCGAGCTCGACGACATCCAGGAAAGCCTCGACGCGATGGTCCGGCTGTTCGCCCTCGGGCTCGGCCTGATCTATCTGATCCTCGCCACCCAGTTCAAGAGTTACTGGCAACCGCTGCTGATTCTGGTCACCGTGCCGCTGGCCTTTACCGGGGTGGTGCTCGGCCTGTTCGTCTCCAACAATCCGCTGTCGCTGTACACCCTGTACGGGGTGATCGCCCTGACCGGCATCTCGGTCAACAGCGCGATCGTGCTGATCGACGCCGCCAACGACCGCCTCGCCAAGGGCATGGGCGTACTCCACGCCGCGGTGTATGCCGCGCGGCGGCGGGTGGTGCCGATCCTGATCACCACCACCACCACCATCGGCGGGCTGTTCTCGCTGGCGGTCGGGCTCGGCGGCAAGTCGCTGATGTGGGGGCCGGTGGCGGCGAGCATCGTGTGGGGCTTGGGCTTCTCGACGGTGCTCACCCTGTTCGCCATCCCGCTGCTCTACCGGCTGGTGATGCGCGCGCCGGCAAAGGGTGATCCGGATCAAGCCGCCGCGACCGCCGCGCCGTTAGCATCGGCCTGATCATGAGGTGCCGCGTTCTTGTTTTCGTGTTGAGTGTGTTGCTTGCCGCGCTGCCGCTGGCGGCGACAGGCGGCTGCGCGGACAAGACCTCGCCCGATGCGGCCATGACGGCCATGGACCACGCGCCGCACGGCTGTTGCGACACCGTGCCGAGCGATGACGGCGGCTGCGGCGCGGGCCTCTGCGCCAGCCATTGCCCGATCACCCCGCTGGCCGCGGACCTGTCATTCCTCGCGCCCGTCGTTGCGCCGGCGCCCATGGGGGCGATCCTGCCCGCGCCCGCCAGCGCGCCGCCACGACGGATCGATCGCCCGCCGATCGCCGCGGTCTGAATCCCGCGCCGGGCGCCGCGTGCGGCGTCCGGTTTCCGTCCCCGATTCAGGAGTGAACAATGTCTGTGTTTTTGACCGCCGGCCGGCGCGCCGCGCTGGCCTTGGTCGCGATCGCCGCGACCGCCTGCAGCCCCCCCGAGACGGCCGCACCCGCCGTCCGCGATCCTGGCGCGCAGCTCTACGCTGAACACTGTGCGAGCTGCCACGGCGCCGATCTGGAAGGTCAGCCCAACTGGCGCGAGCGCAAGTCCGACGGCCGCCTGCCCGCCCCGCCGCACGACCACAGCGGTCACACCTGGCACCATCCGATGGAGATGCTGTTCCAGATGACGCGCGACGGTCTGGTGCCGCCGTTGGCGCCGGAAGGCTACCAGAGCGACATGCCGGCCTTTGGCGGGGTGTTGTCGGACGACGACATCCGCGCCGTGCTCGGTTATATCGAGCGCCAGTGGCCTGAAGAGGTGCGCGCCATGCGCGCCGAACGATTCAATCCGGCGCGCTGAAGCGCCGCCAGAGACGACCAGGAGTTCATCATGAAACCAAGCACACTCTTCCGCGCCCTGACCTGCGCTTCTGCCCTCATCGCTCTGCCAGCAGTGGCCGAGTTGCCCGTGGTCACTGCCTACAAAGACCCCAACTGCGGCTGCTGCGGTGGGTGGGCCGAACACATGCGCGCGGCCGGCTTTGCGGTCAAGGAGGTGCCGAGCGCGCAGATGGCGCAGATCAAGCGCCAGCTCGGGGTGCCCGAGACGCTCGGCTCGTGCCACACCGCGCAGGTCGGTCAATACATCGTCGAAGGCCATGTGCCCGCGGCCGACGTGAAACGCTTGCTGGCCGAAGCGCCGGCCGGTGCGCGCGGGCTGGCCGCGCCGGGCATGCCGCTGGGTTCGCCCGGCATGGAAGCCGCCCAATCCCAGCGTTATGATGTGATCCGGTTCAACGCCGATGGCAGCAGTGCGGTGTTCGCGCAGCATTAGCCATCGAATGCGAGGTGGGTGATGGGCGCAAGAATGATTCGCTGCGGCGCGCTGGCGGCGCTGCTTGTGACCTCTCCGCTGGCGAGTGCGCAGCGGGCGGATACGGTGACCGGCGACAAGGCCACCGACATGGCGGTCGATCTGGTGGTGGTGCGGCCGGTCGGCTTCGTCGGCGCGGTGATCGGCACGGTCGGCTTCGTGCTCGCGCTGCCCTTCACCCTGCCGTCGGGTTCAGCCGGCGAGACCGCACACGAGTGGATCGGCAAGCCGCTGGAGTACACCTTCGACCGGCCGCTCGGCAACTTCGACCAGTGCGGCAGCGACCGTCACCCCTGTGGCGATCGCTGAACGCCGATTACAGCAATCCGATGGCAACCAACCCGGCGAAGGCGCAGAACAGCGCCAGATGACTGACCCCTTCGATGGCGTTGGTGGAGCCGTTGTGCAGATTGTTCATGACCGCCAGCATGGTGAGCAACAGCATGCCGCCCTGCATCGGGGTGAGTGCCATGATGATGCGCTCGCCACTGGTCAGGGCGATGGCCTCGATCACCGGTAAGGTCAGCAGCACCGTGGCCAGCGAAGCGCCCAGGGCGATGTTGACCGTGGTCTGCATGCGGTTGGCGGCCGCGGCACGGGCAGCGGTGAGAATTTCGGGGCTGGCCGAAAGGAGGGCGACCAGTACCGCAGGAAGACTCCTGGGGAGGCCGCTGCCGGCCAGCCCAGCATCGAGCAGCACTGACAGCACCTCCGAAAGCAGGCCGACCAGCACGATCGCTCCGACCATGGTCGCCACGTGCAGCCAGGACGGGCTGTGCGCACTGTCGTGAGCCTCGTCGTCGACTGACGAGACGTGTTCGAAGAAGCTGCGATGCTCGACCGTCTGCAAGCGCAGGAAGGCGGCGTACATCAGCACCATGGTGCCGACGGAAAACAGCGAATAGGCTTTCCAGTGCTGGTCAGGCACGAAGTCGGGGATGAACATGCCGATGCCGATGGCAACGATCAGCATGGCCATGAAGGAGTTGGCCGAGTCGAGGTTGTAGCGCGAGCGCCCGTGCTTGAGCCCGCCGATGATCGCGGCAATGCCGAGAATGCCGTTGATGTCGAGCATCAGCGCGGCGAACACGGTGTCACGCGCCAGCGTGGGGTTGGGCGCCCCCTGCAGGAGGACGATCAGAATCACCACCTCGACCGATACTGCGGCGATGGTCAGGATCAGCGTGCCGTAGGGCTCGCCCCAGCGCACCGCCAGCACCTCCGCGTGGTGGCTGATACGGAAAGCAACGCCGATGATCGACGCCAGAACTAGTCCGAGTAGCCCCCACAGCAGCACGCCGCCGTGGTCGACCGCGCTGTGTTCGAGGGCGATGCCGGCGCCGAGAATGGCGAGGGCGACGAAGACGGGGATTTCGGATTTGATCGGGTGACGCATGGCAGGGGGGGATGGAGGGCGACGCTCCGATTGTGCCTTGCCCGCTGTCGAGCGACCAGTACGCACCGCAAGACAATCCGACGACGGTGGTTAAAATACAGAATTGGCGCCATAGCGAGCGTGGGCAAGGAGTCGGGCATGGTGATGACGGTGGAGTGCAAGGGTGAAAAAATCAGTGGTGTCTCCGCCACTGTCGATATCGTGCTCAAGGAGCTGGTGCGGCGCATCGTCGAGCGCGACCCGGCGCTCGACGGCGTGCTGACGCGGGTGGTGGTGGCGGATGACTTCCCCGCCGCGTTGGTCGATCTCGGCGAGCCGCCGGCGCCGGCCGGCAGCCTGGTGCCGACCGTGGCGCGCACCCTGTTCCGCGACAGCGGACCGGTGCTGGTGCTGGAGGGCGCGCAGGTCGCCGCCGCGCTGGGGGGCGAGGCCAGCGACATGGCGCGCTTCGTCCATGTGCTGCACAGCGAGCTGTGGCGGATCCGCCTGCAGCTCGATGCGCTCGATGCCGGCGAGGCGGGGCTGGGGGCCTGGGCCGACTCGCTGTTCGACAGCCAGTTGCGGCCGGTGGTCGAGACGATGCGCAACGAGTACGGCGTGACCCGCCGCGCGGTGTGGTCGCTGCCCGGCGAGTCGGACCTGATGCTGCGCCACTTGCTCGACGTGGTGGTCGCCCTGCCCGAAGCGACGCAGGAGGACGTGGTGGTGGCGGTGTCGGAAGATGACCTCGACGGCCTGTTCGTGCGCAGTCTCGGGCGGGTCGCCCATCTGGTGCACACCGCGGCGCACGCGCAGGGCTATCTGGCCGGACTGGGGCGGCCGCTGGAGGCGATCAGCGCCGAGTTGGACGGCTTGCTGCGCGACAGTTTTTTCGGCCCTCACTGGGGGCCGCTGACAGAGCAGCTCGACGCGGTCTTCCAGGCCGACTCGGCCGAGGCCGTCGAGCACGCGCGCGCCGCGCTGCAGGAGCGCGTGCTGGCGGTGTTCGTCAGCCTCGGGCTGCTGCTGCGCCGGGCCGAGGACGGCGGGGTGTGGATCGAGCCGCTCAGCTCCGGCCGCGCGCGATGAATCCACGCTTCGCCGAGGGCGCGCGGGCGGGTTTCAAGGTCTTCCTGCCGCTGTCGATCGGGCTGATTCCGTGGGCCATCGTCACCGGCGTGGCGCTGCGCTCGGCGGGGCTGTCGATCGGCGAGGCGATGGGGATGAACCTGATGGTCTTCGCCGGGGTGGCGCAGATCGGCACCCTGCCGCTGATCATGGCCGGTGCGCCGCTGTGGCTGATCGGGCTGACCGCGCTGGCGCTCAACCTGCGCTTCGTCATCTTCAGCGCCGCCATCGCGCGCGGCTTTGACGGGGTGCCGCTGGTCAAGCGGGTGCTCTCCGGCTATCTGCTGGTCGACGGCGTGTTCGCGGTGTGTACCCAGCGCCTGCTCGCCGAGCCGGACCGCGACTGGCGCTTTGGCTACTACATCGCGCCGTCGCTGTGGGCGTGGGTGCTGTGGCAGAGCTTCGTGCTGGTCGGGGTGCTCGGCGCGGGGGTGCTGCCGCAGGGCTGGTCGCTCGAATTCATGGCCACCATCGCGCTCATGGTGCTGCTGGTGCCGTTGTCGTCCAACCGTCCGATGCTGGTGGCAGCGCTGGTCGGCGGACTGGCGTCGGTGGCCTTTCGCGGTCTGCCGCTCAAGCTCGGGGTGATCGCCGCGATCGTGGCTGGTATCGCCGCCGGCTTCATCGCCCAGCGCGCGCTGCCCGAGCGCGGCGGAGCGGCGTGATGGAAGGGCCCTGGCTGTGGATTGCGTTTGCGCTGGTGGCGCTCGCCACCCACGTGCCACGCGGCAGCTTCATCGTGCTGGGGCAGCGTGCGCGCCTGCCGGCGACGGTGCAGGACGCCTTGCGCTACGCGCCGGCGGCGGCGCTGGCGGCGATCGTGGTGCCCGACGTGCTGGTGGTGGAGGGCGCGGTGAACCCGCTCAATCCCAAGCTGGCCGCCGCCGCGGTGGTGCTCGCGGTGGCCATGCGCTGGAAGAATCCGTGGTTACCGTTCATCGTCGGCATGGCCGTGCTGCTCGTGCTGCGCAAGGGGCTGGGGCTGTAGCCCCCTCGGCTATCGGGGATTTGTTGTAGGGACGGTCACGAAGCCGAGCTTGTTGACCCCGGCCTGACGGGCGGCGGCCATGATCTCGGCAATTGCTTCATAGCGGGTGGCCTTGTCGGCGCGCAGATGCAGTTCGGGCTGCGGCTGCTGGGCGGCCATGGCCTCGAGGCGCGGCGCCAGCGCGCTGCGTTCGAACGGGGTTTGATCATCGTTCCAGAACAGCGCGCCCTCGGCGTCGAGCGACAGGGTGACGGTGTCTGGCGGCGCTTCGTTGGGGGCGTTGCTCGCGGTCGGCAGGTCGATCTTGACCGAATGGGTGAACAGCGGCGCGGTGATCATGAAAATGATCAGCAACACCAGCATCACGTCCACCAGCGGGGTGGTGTTGATCTCGCTCATCGGCGCCTGGGCGCCGTCGTTGCCAAAGCCGCCGAACGCCATCACGCTACCTCGCTCGCCGGCGCCAGCGGGCGGTGCGCGGGGCGGTCGGCGTGGGCCGTCGCCGTGTCGTCCTCGATTCGCGCGCCGGTGGTGAAGTAGGCGTGCAGATCGTGCGCAAAACCGTCCAACTCCGACAGCGCGACGCGGTTGCTGCGGGTGAAGCCGTTGTAGGCGAGCACCGCCGGAATCGCCACGAACAGGCCGAAGGCGGTCATCGTCAGGGCCTCGCCAACCGGGCCGGCGACCTTGTCGATCGAGGCCGCGCCGCTGAGGCTGATGGTGGTGAGCGCGTGGTAGATCCCCCACACCGTGCCGAACAGGCCGACAAAGGGGGCGGTCGAGCCGATCGAGGCCAGCACGGTAAGGCCGCTTTCGAGTCGGGCGGTGGATTGGGCGATCGAGCGGCGCAGGCTGCGGGTGATGAATTCGCCGCCATCGAGCGCGCCGCCCAGGGTGGGCTGGCCGCCATGACGCGTGCAGTGTGCGTGCGCGGCGGCGGCTTGCTGGGCCAGCCGGGTGCAGGGCGCGTCGCCGGCCCGACGGGCGAGGCGCTGCAGGGCGTCGTCGAGCGACGGGGCGTTCCAGAACTGCTCGACCGCGCCGACATGGCGCCTGGCCAGCAGCAGGGACAGGCCCTTGCTCAAAATCAGATACCAGCTGGCGACCGACATCAGCACCAGCAATGCCGCCACGCTCTGAATGATGAAATCGGCCTGGGCCCAGAGTTCGCTCAAACCCAATGCGTTGTGTGCGTCCATGTTCAGACATCCTCCAGTTTGAATTCGATCGGCACGATCACCCAGCTGGCGACCTGCAGGTCGCCCCGCCGCGCGGGCACAAAGCGCCAGCGGGTGACCGCCTTGAGCGCTGCGCCATCGAGGCGCGGGTGGCCCGACGAAGCGTGCACCAGCACTTCGCCCGCCGCGCCGTCGGCGGCGACGTGGACCTTGAGCAGCACCTTGCCTTGCTCGTGCATGCGGCGCGAGAGGCGCGGGTAGCTGGGGCGCGGATTGTTGAGATAGGCGGCGTCGAAGCGCGCCTGAATCAGTGGCGCGGCGGCGGCCGGGGCGGGGCTGGTGGCCGCCGCCGCGGGGGCTGACGGCTCGCTGTCGGTAGCCGCTTCGGCGACCGGTTCGCTGGCTGGTTCGGGCACTTCGGCCGGTACCGGGTCGGAGATCGACTGCGCCAGCGGCGGCGCCGGGCGCGGTTTGGGCGCGCGCTTGCGCACCACCGGGGGCTTGGGCGCCGGGGTTGGCTGGAGCTCGGGCGGCGTTGGGGCGGGTGGGCTTGGCGCGGGCGCCGGGGGTGCCAGCGGTTCGGGCGCGGGCAGGGTGATCAGCGCCACTTCGATGGCGGTCTGCGGCGCGGGAGGCGTCGTGGTCTGGGGGACGGCGAGCGCGATGAGCGCGGCGGCGTGGGCCAGGATCACCAGCGTCGCCAGCGCGATCGCGCCAATGCGCGGCCGGTGGGGCGTGCGGCGGATGGTGGGGCGATCCGGTCGGCGGGCGGAACTCATGGGCTGCGATTTTAACGCCGGCGGCGGCGCAAGGGGCGCGACACGTGGGCACAGGGTGGTACAGGCGGACATGGGCTCAGGCGCTGGCAGGAATTCCGGCGCTGATCAGGGCATCGAGCGCGACGCCGATGCCGATCAGGGTGAGGACGACGCGGTAGCGGGACAACAGGCCAGCCATGGGGGCTCCGGAAAAATCAGGCTGGCTGGCCGTGAGTGGCTGGCTGGCGGTGGTGCTGTGGTGTGCGGACCGGTTCAGGCTGCGTCCGTCAGCAGGAGAAGAGGCTTGCGCGACGACGTGCCGCCGCCCAGCGCGGCGTCGAGGCAGCGTTTGGCGGCGCAGGCGCACTGGTTGCATTCGGAGGTCACGCCGAGGCGCTTGCGCAGATCGCGCAAACGGCTGGCGCCTTCGGCGGCAGCGCCGTGGATGTCCCGCTCGGTGACAGCTTTGCAAACACACACGTACATCGGTCAGGCCCTCGAAAATGCGTGCTTATTTGGTGAGGATCAATTTGCCGGCGCGGGTTTCCTGCAGCCGGTAGCGCACCCCGCGATGGGTGATGCACACCGTCGTCTGACCGCGCAGCAGAGTTTCGCTGGCGATTGGCGCGGTGGTGTCGACATCGCGCCCGGCGGGCGGCGAGTCGGGAGCGGCGGGGGTGGGCGACGGGTTCATGGAGCTAAGCAGCAACACAAATAAGAACGATTCGCATTTAATCATCTAGGCGCGGCGATGTCAAGTGCTGCCGGCCTTTTTCGTGGTCGACGCCGGGCGCGCGCCGGTGGGTATAGTCGAGGCTGGTCCGTCTCCCACAGGAGTGAGTCATGAACACAGTGATCGATGCCCCGCAGCCGACGGTGCTGCCGGTGGCCGGCAGCGATGCCGTCTTTCCGGTGCGGCGCATCTACTGCATCGGCCGCAACTACGCCGCCCATGCGCGCGAGATGGGCGGCCAGCCCGACCGCGATCCGCCGTTCTTTTTCTGCAAGCCGGCCGATGCGGCCTTTGCCGCGAGCGGCGAGACGCCGACCGACTGGCCATATCCGCCGCGCTCGACCGACGTGCATCACGAGATCGAGATGGTGGCGGCGATCGGCCGCGGCGGACAGGACATCGCCGTGGCCGACGCGCTGGACCATGTGTGGGGCTACGGGGTCGGGCTGGACATGACGCGGCGCGATCTGCAGGCGCAGATGAAGGCGCTCGGGCGCAGTTGGGAAATCGGCAAGGCCTTCGACCATGCCGCGCCGATCAGCGCGCTGCGCCCGGCCGGCGAGATCGGTCACCCGGCGCGCGGGGCGATCTGGCTGGAGGTGAACGGCGCGCGGCGTCAGGCCGGCGATCTGTCGGACATGATCTGGTCGGTGGCCGAGGCGGTGGCCGAGCTGTCGCGCTATTTCACCCTGGCGCCGGGCGATCTGCTGATGACCGGCACGCCGGCCGGGGTTGGCGCGGTGGCGCGCGGCGATGTGCTCACCGGCCACGTGGACGGCGTTGGGGGCTTGTCGATCCGGGTGATCTGAGCGGTGCTCAGAACAGCGAGCGCTGCCCGCTGTCGGCCGTCGGCGGGATGAAGCGGGTGCTGTCGAGGGCGTCGCCGCGCGCGCCGAGACCGAGGCGTCGGCAGGCTAGATCGAAGCGCTGCTTGTAGACCGCCACGAAGGGGCCGCTGCCGCGCATGCGGTGGCCGAAGCGCGGGTCGTTGGCGCGCCCTTCGCGGCTCTGGCGGAGCAGGCTCATCACCCGCGCGGCGCGCTCCGGGGCGTGTTCGGCGAGCCAGCGCTCGAAGATCGGCAGCACCTCGCGCGGCAGGCGCAGCAG
>JAGRFO010000201.1 GCA_020446005.1 Rhodocyclaceae bacterium
GGGTGGCGGATGGCCTTGATGCCGACCTTGTCGATGGCGATGCGGCGCGCGTCGGCGCTGTTCTGGACGTCGGGGATGGCGTCGGCGTGATCCGTGGTCATGGCGTGCGTCCCTTCAGCGCGGGCTGCCGAGGCGTGCCTCGATGGCGGCCACGATGCCGTTCGCGTCGAGCCCGGCGTCGGCCAGCAACTGGCGCTGTTCGCCGTGATCGATGAAGTGGTCGGGCAGGCCGAGGCGCAGCGTGCGAACTGCGTTCGGGGCGCATTCCAGCACCCGGGCGATCTCGCCGCCCACGCCGCCGACGACCGCGCTCTCCTCGATCGTCACGATCAGATCATGGTCTTGCGCCAGCGCGAGGATCAGCGCCTCGTCGAGCGGCTTGATGAAGCGCATGTTGACCACCGTGGCGTCGAGCGTCTCGCCGGCCTCGAGCGCCGCGCCGAGCATCGAGCCGAAGGCCAGCAGGGCGATCTTTTTGCCGCTGCGGCGCACCTCGGCCTTGCCGATCGGGTAGGCCGTCATCTTCGCCTGCGGCGTCACACCCATGCCGCTGCCGCGCGGATAGCGCACCGCGCTGGGGCCGTCGTGGCAGTGTGCGGTGTAGAGCATCTGCCGGCATTCGTTTTCGTCGGCCGGCGCCATGATCACCAGATTGGGGATGCACTGCAGGTAGGACAGGTCGAAGGCGCCGTGGTGGGTCGCTCCGTCGGCGCCGACCACCCCGGCGCGGTCGATGGCGAACACCACCGGCAGGTTCTGCAGCGCCACGTCGTGAATCAGTTGATCGTAGGCGCGCTGGAGGAAGGTCGAGTAGATCGCCACCACCGGCTTGAGCCCTTCGGTGGCGAGCCCAGCGGCAAAGGTCACGGCGTGCTGCTCGGCGATGCCGACATCGTGATAGCGCGACGGGAAGCGCTCGGCAAAGCGCACCAGACCGGAGCCTTCGCGCATCGCCGGGGTGATGCCGACCACCCGCTCGTCGATCGCCGCGATGTCGCACAGCCAGTCGCCGAACACCTGGGTGTAGGTGAGCTTGCCGGCGCTCTTGCCGGTGGCGATGCCCTGGGTGTGGTCGAACTTCGAGACGCCGTGATAGAGAATCGGGTCGGCCTCGGCAAGTTTGTAGCCCTGGCCTTTCTGGGTGACCACGTGCAGGAACTGCGGCCCGCGCTGGTGGCGCAGGTTCTGCAGCGTCGGTAGCAGCGCGCTCAGGTCGTGGCCGTCGATGGGGCCGATGTAATTGAAGCCGAACTCCTCGAACAAGGTGCCCGGCGTGACCATGCCCTTGACGTGTTCCTCGACCCGGCGGGCGAAGTCGAGCATCGGCGGCGCGACGCCCAGCACCCGTTTGCCGGCGCTGCGCGCGGCGTTGTAGGTCGGCATCAGGCGGGCCAGAATCTGGGTCAGCGCGCCGACCGGCGGGGAGATCGACATCTCGTTGTCGTTGAGCACCACCAGCAGGTTGATGTCCTGGGTGTCGCCGGCGTTGTTGAGCGCCTCGAAGGCCATCCCGGCGGACAGTGCGCCGTCGCCGATGACGGCGATCGCGCGCCGTTCCTCGCCGCGTTCGCGGGCGGCCACGGCCATTCCCAGCGCGGCGGAGATGGAGGTGGACGAGTGTGCCGTGCCGAAAGTGTCGAACTCGCTTTCGGCGCGCTGCGGGAAGCCCGACAGGCCTTTGTACTGGCGCAGGCTGTCCATCCGCTCGCGCCGCCCGGTGAGGATTTTGTGGCCGTAGGTTTGGTGGCCCACGTCCCACACGATGCGGTCTTCCGGGGTGTTGAAGATGTAGTGCAGGGCGATGGTCAGCTCGACGGTGCCGAGGTTGGACGACAGGTGGCCGCCGGTGCGCGACACCGATTCGATCAGGAACTGGCGCAGCTCGTCGGCCAGCACGTTGAGCTGCTTGCGGTCGAGCGCGCGCAGTTCGGCCGGCGAGTTGATGGTGCGCAGCAGCGGGTAGGGTGTAGTGGGTGCGTTCATGGCGGTCGGGTCAGAAGCGGCGGCGGACGATGTAGGCCGCCAGGGCGCGCAGCAGGTCGGCGGAGGCGCCGAGCGGGGCAATCGCCTCCAGCGCTTCGGTTTCGAGTTCGGTGGCCAGGCGGCGGGCTTCTTGCGGGCCGAGCAGGGTCACGTAGGTGGGCTTGTCGTTGTCGGCGTCCTTGCCGGCGGTCTTGCCCAGGGTGGCGGTGTCGGCTTCGCTGTCGAGGAGGTCATCGACCACCTGGAAGAGCAGCCCGACGCGCTTGGCGTAGCTGTCGAGGCGGCTGGCGATGTCGCTGCCGAGCGGGGCGCCGCACAGCGCGCCGAGGCGCACCGAGGCGCGGATCAGCGCACCGGTCTTGTGGATGTGCATCACTTCGAGCGCTTCGCGGGTCAGCGTCTGGCCGACCGACTGCAGGTCGATCGCCTGCCCGCCGGCCATCCCGCGCGAGCCGGCGGCCAGCGCGAGGTGGTGGAGCATGTCGAGCTGGCGCGCGGGCTCGGCAAGCAGGCCGGGCTCGGCGAGCTGGGCAAAGGCCAGCGACTGCAGCGC
>JAGRFO010000202.1:0-999 GCA_020446005.1 Rhodocyclaceae bacterium
CCTGGCTGCCGACGCTGATGATGGGGCCGGAGATCATTACCAACTGATCCCGTCAGACGCAAAAAAAGACCTCGCCGCGGCGAGGTCTTTTTTTCAGCCACCCAATCTACCGGGCCTTCAGCGGAAAGAACAACTGCTCGCCGTGCAGCGTATAGGCGGCATTTTCTTCAATGATAGCGCCACAACCGAGACATACGCTCTTCCCCTCCGCAACCCTCTTCTTCACGTGCGGGTGCTTGGCCGGGTTGATCAGGATCACACCGTAGGGATTGTAGAGTTTGGGGTCGCCTTCAAACACGATCTGCAGATTCTGGCGATTCTTGAAGTTGGCCCACGAGCCGCGGTCGGCCAGCGCGTAGGCATCCATGCCCGCCGCCGTGTTGAGCGTGGCGCCCATGCCCGAGCCGGTCTCCTTGTACCAGCCCTGGCCCGCCGGCGGCGCACCCAGCGCGGCGACCCAGAAACGCTTCTCCGCCGCATGGGTGCCGCTGCGGTCGCCGCGCGACGCAAAGGCCGCACCGGCCACGGCGATCTTGTCAAAGGCTGCAGCGGCCGTCTCGGCCGAGGCCACCCCTGCGGGGTCGGCCTTGGGGCCGACGATCACGAAATCGTTGTACATCACGTCCTTGCGATAGGCGCCCCAGCCCTCGGCCACGAACGCGTCCTCCTTCACCCGGTCGTGCACCAGCAGCGCGTCGGCATCGCCGCGACGGCCCACGTCGAGCGCCTGCCCGGTGCCCAGCGCAACCACTTTGACGGGCACGCCGGACGCTTTCTCGAAGATCGGCAGGATGTAATCGAACAGCCCGGAGTTCTGGGTCGACGTGGTCGACGCCAGCGTGATCGACTCGTCCGCCTGAGCCGTGGCGGCGAAGACGCCAAGCGCAGCGACCAGCGTCAGGCGTTTCAAAAAGCGACATGCCATGGAAGTTCTCCTTGAATGAACTGCTTGGCCTCCGCGGAAGCCGGTTGAGTAAAAAAGCGCCGCACCGGCGCGTG
>JAGRFO010000202.1:1090-8089 GCA_020446005.1 Rhodocyclaceae bacterium
GTGCGGATCTCGCGCACGATGCGCTCGACCGCTTCAACACCCGACGGATCGAGGCTGGCGGTCGGCTCGTCGAGCAGCAGCAGGCGCGGCCGGGTGAGCCACACGCGGCCCAGCGCGAGGCGCTGCTGCTCGCCGCCGGAGAGGCGCCGCGCGTTGTCGTGACGGCGCTCGAACAGGCCGATGCGCGCCAGCATCGCCTCGCCCTGTGCCAGACGCGCGCGCCGCGACACCCCGCGCGAGCGCAGCCCGAGGCTCACGTTCTCGAGCAGCGAAGCGCGCAGCATGGCCGGGTGCTGGAACACCATGCCGACCTGCAAGCCGTCGAACCCGCCGCCGCCCCAGTCAATCTGTCCGCCGGTCGGCGTGAGCAGGCCGCACAGGGTGCGCAGCAGCACGCTCTTGCCGGCACCGTTGGGGCCGAGAACAATGGTGATGCCGTCGCCGGACAGCGCCAGCTCGACGCCGTCGAGCACCGCGCGACCGTTGGGCACGAATTTGAGGCCACGCAGGCGCAGCGGAAACAGGCTCATCCGAAGCGCCGCATGATCGAGGTGCGCAATGCAAACGCCATCGCGTTGAGCGCCAGAATCAGCACCACCAGCACCAGTCCGAGCGCAATCGCCAGCGGCAGGTCGCCCTTGCTGGTTTCCAGCGCGATGGCGGTGGTCATGACACGGGTCGAGCGGTCGATGTTGCCGCCGACGATCATCACCGCACCGACTTCGGACATCGCCCGCCCGAGCCCGGCAAACACCGCGACGGTGAGCGAAAAACGGCAGTCGTAGAGCAGCACGCGCACGCTCTCCCACCAGCCAAAACGCAGCGCCGAGAGTTCTTCGGCGTAGTGTCGCCAGGCGTCTTCCACCACCTGCCGCGAGATCGCCGCCATCAAGGGCACCACCAGAATCACCTGGGCGACGACCATCGCCGCGGGGGTATACAGCAAACCGAAATCGCCCAGCGGCCCGGAGCGCGACAGCACGAGATAGACCACCACCCCCACCACCACCGAAGGCAGCCCCATGCATCCGTTGATGAGCACCCCCGCCGTCTGCTTGCCGGGGAAATCGCCCACCGCCAGGCACGCGCCCAGCGGCAGGCCGATGACGGTGCCGATGAACACCGCCATGCCGCTCACCTGAAGGGAGAGGAGCACGATCTCGGCAACGCGGTGGTCGAACGTACCGAGCAGCATGAACGCGTCGCTGAAGGCCTGCGCAAAACCGTTCAACGCGGCTTACCCTCCGCCGCGCTGCATGGCGCGGTCCAGCCGCGCGAGCAGCTGTGCCCGGGCGTCGCGGTCCCCACCGAGGAAGCGGTATTCCGCGCGCAGCACCGGCAACGCGAACAGGCCGATGCGGCGGGCCGGCTGCACGGCGGTGACGATCTCCAGCACCACTCCCCCCTCTGTAAGCCGGTAGTGCCCGGCGGCGAGCGTCTCCACGCCGCCGGAATGGGCGGCATGGAGGCTACGCGCGAACTCGGCCGGACTGGCCCCGGCCTCGCGCACAAAAGTGTCGAGCGACGGCGGTGCAAACGCCATCCCTCAGCCACCCGCCACCGGCGGCCAGATCGCCAGCTCGTCGCCTTCGGTGAGCGCATGCGTGGCACGCGCGGACGGCGGAATGAAGACGCCGTTGACGAGCACCAGATGGGCGCACTTCTCCGGCACCTGGTAGCGCGTCATCAGCGCCAGCACGGTGGTGCCCGCGTCCACCTCGAGCGCAACGATGTTGCCCTTGCGCTCGGGTGGCAGGTAGTCGGTCAAGCTCGCGAAGAGCTTGAACACCACCTTCATGCCGCCGACCGCATCAGCGTGGTGGGCTGCGTCGCGGCGACATAGGCCTCGAAGAACGCGGTCGGATTGGCCAGCAGGCGATCCTTCCACGGCCCCAGGTTCAGACGCCCCTGAATCAGCCCGCGCAAGGCGCCGACGTGCGCGGTCAGGCCGACCGCGGTCGCGCCGATCAGCACATCGTCCTTGAATTGCAGGCTGAGGTAACGACTGGCGGCCTCGTCCGCAAGCTCGACCCCCTGCCCGTCCGGATCGCCCCACCACTGACCGAAGGAGGTCGAGATCAGACCCAGCGTGTCGAGCACGTTGATGGCCAGCACGCCCGGCAGGCGGGCCTCGCCACCGGCCATGTTGATCGCCGCGATGCGCGCCTGATCGGCCGCGTTGGGCTGGATGGCGGACACCAGATGCGCGCCGGTAAACAGGTCCGGCGCCTCGGCCACGTCGCCGGCGGCGTAGATGTCCTCGACCGAGGTCTCCATCCGCCCATCGACGATCACCCCCTTGGCGACATGCACCGGCGTGTTGTCGAGAAAACCGACGTTGGGAGCCACCCCGGCGGCGACGATCACCACGTCGCAGTCGAGTGCCTCGCCGGTGGACAGATGCACCGTCAGCGGCGCATCGGCCGCGCCATCGTCGATGCGCTCGACCCCCGCCGAAGTGCGCACCCGGATGCCTTTCGATTCAACCCAGCGCTTGATCATGCCGCCCGCCACCGGGGTCATCATGCGCGGCACCATGCGGTCGCCCATCTCCACCACGGTCAGTTCGACGCCGCGCGCGGCCAGCGCTTCCATGATGATGCAGCCGATGAAACCGGCGCCGAGCTGCAGCACGCGGCTGCCCGGCCGGGTCAGCGCGGCAATCGCGCGGGCGTCCTCCAGCGTCCAGCAGGTCAGGGTCTGCGGGCGGTCGATGCCGGGAATCGGCGGGCGCACCGGGTGCGAGCCGGTCGCCACCAGCAGGCGGTCGTAGCCTTCGTGGCTGCCGTCGTGAAACAGCACGCGCCGCGCCGCGGTGTCGAGCGCCACCGCGCGGCCGGCCTTCTGGCGCACCCGCAACGCCTCGAAGTGGCCGTCGCGCTTGCGCAGATAGGTGCCACGCTCGTCGATGTTGCCTTCGAGCAGGTAGGGAATGGCCATCCGCGAATACGGCGGCGCGTCCTCGCTGCCGGCCATCACGATCTCACCCTGCGGGTCTTCGGCGCGCAGGGTTTCCGCCGCGATCACGCCGGCGGGTCCGTTTCCGAGAATCAGGTATTTCATGCGAGCTTCCTTGTGGGCGCGATCGGCCGACGCAGCGTATCACGCCGGTCACAGACGCAACGCCCCGGCGGCGGCCGGAGGGCCACCGCCGGGGGCTTGCCAGAACAGCGCTTCAGAGGCCGAGCCGGCCGAGCGTCTCGGCGGTCGGCACGCCATCGGCGGACCAGCCGCGCAGCTGGTAGTACTCCGGCAGCATGACGTCGAGGTTGTTGACCAGCCCCTTGGCCGGGCCGATCTTGGCCGCTTCCTTCTTGAGGCGCGGCGGCAGGTCGTCGTCCTTGCCGGTGAGGCCGGCGGCGAGGTTGAACTGGCGCTCCATGTTCCAGATCCGCTCGCCCACCACGGCGAGCTTGTCCATCGACCAGTCGCCCTCGCAGGCCGCCGCGAGCTGCGGCTGCACATCGGTGAGCGTCCACGCAAACGACGTGAACACGCAGATGCCGGCCGAGTCGAAAATCGCCGTCGCATCCTGAAACGCCTTGACCAGCGCCGGCTTGCCTTCGGTCACCAGCGGATCGGTCTTGACCGGAATGCCGAGCACTTCGGAAGCCACGGTGTAGCCACGCAAGTGACAGGCGCCGCGATTGGAGGTGGCGTAGGCCAGCCCGATGCCCTGAATGCCGCGCGCGTCGTAGGCCGGGAACTCCTGCCCCTTGACGCTCATCGACAGTTCCGGATGACCGTACTTGGCGCACAAGCGCTTGGAGCCGGCGCCAATCTCCGTGCCGAAGCCCTCGCCGTTGGCGGTCATCTCCACCAGCTGGACCAGCGCCTGCGCCGAGCCAAAGGGTGCCTCGACGCCGATCTGGTCCTTGGAGAGCACGCCCATCTCGTACAGCTCCATCACCGCGCCCACGGTCGCGCCGAAGGAGATCGGGTCCATGCCGTGCTCGTTGCACAGCAGGTTGGCGTATTGCAGGGCTTCGATGTCGCCGACCCCGTTGGCCGCGCCCAGCGCCCAAGCGGCTTCGTATTCCAGCCCACCCGACGCGCCCCAGTACTTGGGATTGTTGACCACCGAAAAGTGCGTCTTGTCGATCTGCGAGATCCGTCCGCAGGCGATGGTGCAGCCAAAGCACGCGGCATTGGTCACCAGTTGCGACTTGCCGTCGGAGACGCGCTTTTCGGCCATCTGCTCGGCCGAGATCTTGTTCGCTTCCTCGAACTTCACGTCCCGGTGGTTGCGGGTTGGCAGGGCGCCCATTTCGTTGATCACGTTCATCAGCACCTGGGTGCCGTAGGTGGGCAACCCCTGCCCGGTGACCGCGTTGTCAGCCAGCACCTTCTTGGCCTCGGTGCTGGCCTGCATGAAGGCCTTGAAATCCTTGATGCCGGCGGTACCCTGAGTGCCGCGCAGGGCGACCGCCTTGAGGTTTTTCGAGCCCATCACCGCGCCCACCCCGGAGCGCCCGGCGGCGCGGTGCAGGTCGTTGACCACGCATGCGAACAGCACCTGGTTCTCGCCCGCCCGGCCGATCGAGGAGATGCGGATCTGCGGGTCCTGATGCTGCCGCTTGATCGTTTCCTCGGTCTCCCAGCAGGTTTTGCCCCACAGGTGGGCGGCGTCGCGCAGCTCGGCGCGGTCGTTTTCGACGAACAGGTACACCGGCTTGGGTGACTTGCCCTCGAAGATGATCATGTCCCAGCCCGCGAACTTCATCTCGGCGCCGAAGAATCCGCCCGAGTTCGAACAGGCGATCGCGCCGGTGAGCGGCCCCTTGGTGACCACGGTGTAACGCCCGCCGGTCGAGGCCATGGTGCCGGTCAGCGGGCCGGTGGCCATGATCAGCTTGTTGTCCGGCGACAGGGGATCGATCATCGGATCGATCTCATCCACCAGATACTTGGTCGCCAGCCCGCGCGACCCCAGATAGTCGTCCGCCCACTGCATGTTGAGCGCTTCGGAGGTGCACGTGCCGTCACTCAGGTTCACGCGCAGGAGTTTTCTTGCCCATCCCATGATCGTGCCTCCTCTAGCCCGCGGCCGCGGCGGACGTATTGGCCCGCGCCGCCCATTGACGCATCTTGTCCAGACCGGTCCAGTCGGCGTCGATGTAGGTGATCGCCCCGGTCGGACAGGCCGACGCACAGGCCGGATTGTCGTCGCACAGGTCGCATTTCTGGACCTTGCCCGAATCCTGCTGGTAGTTGATGGTGCCGAACGGACAGGCGATGGTGCACACCTTGCAGCCGACGCAGATATCGTCGTGCACCACTTTGGCGCCGGTGGCCGCGTCGAGCGTGATCGCATCGACCGGGCAGGCATTCATGCACCAGGCGTCGGAACACTGGGTACAGGTGTAAGGCACCATGCGCCCCTCGTGCTCGAAATTGAACACCTTGATACGCGACTTGGATGGATTGAAAACCCCGTGGTGCTCGTAGCTGCACGCCATCTCGCATTGCAGGCAGCCCGTACACTTGGCGGGGTCAATGTGCAGTGACTTGAGCATCGACCGATTCCTCCAGATGATGAGTCTCAGGCGAAAGGTCTCTGCCGGACCGCGTCCCCACAGGCGCCGCCGACATCGGCGGCAAGGACTTTCTAGGATCGCCCGTTTATTATTCTCCCCGGCGCACGCAATCTTTTGACCCTGCGAGCGCGTTTTGAGGATACGCCCGCGGCCTTGATTGTCAACGGCGCAAACCCGCGCCCCGTGGCGCTTTCAGCCCGATTGAAAGCAGCAGCCGGGACCGCAGCGCAACACGATTGTCCGAGGCCCGACCGCCCGCACGAGGAAACCATACGCGCATGACCGACACCCCCGCCCCCACCGCCGCCGCCCCGCGCACCGCGCTAAGCGTTGAAGCCGCGCGCCATTGCATCCAGTCCGCGCTGCGCCCCATCGACGGCTGGGCCGCCGTCGCCATTCGCGACGCCCTCGGCCGCGTGCTCACGCATGACGTGATTGCACCGCACAATGTGCCCGCCCACGACAACTCCGCCATGGACGGCTATGCGGTCAGCGCGGCCGACTGCGCCAGCGACGGCGACACCACGCTCAGGATCGTCGGCACCGCCATGGCCGGCAACGCCTTCTCCGGCCTCATCGGCCCCGGCCAGGCGGTGCGCATCATGACCGGCGCGATGCTGCCGCGCGGCGCCGACTGCGTCATCCCGCAGGAAGACGCGGTGCGCGCCGATGCCGAATCGGTGGTCCTGCGCGGCCCGCTGCGCGCCGGCGACAACATCCGCCGCGCCGGCGAAGACCTCACCCACGGCGCCCCCGCCCTCAGCGCCGGCACCCGCATCGGCCCCGCCGAACTCGGCCTCATCGCCTCGCTCGGCATTGCCGAAGTGCAGGTCCGCCGGCGTCTGCGGGTGGCCTTCTTCTCCACCGGCGACGAAGTGGCCTCCATCGGCCAGCCCCTCGCCCCCGGCCAGATCTACGACAGCAACCGCTACACCCTGTTCGGCGCGCTCACCCGGCTGGGCTGCGAGATCATCGACATGGGCGTCATCCCCGACCGCCCCGCCGATCTCGAGGCGGCCTTCACCAGCGCCGCCCGCAACGCCGACGTGATCCTCACCTCCGGCGGGGTGTCGGTGGGCGAAGCCGACTTCATCAAGGCGATGATCAACCGCCTCGGCCAGGTCGATTTCTGGAAGCTCAACATCAAGCCCGGCCGCCCGATGGCCTTCGGCTGCATCGGCGACACCTGGATGTTCGGCCTGCCCGGCAACCCGGTCGCGGTGATGGTCACCTTCTACCAGTTCGTGCAGGACGCGCTGCTCACCCTGATGGGCGTCGCCCCCCTGCCCGAGCGCCCCACCCTGCCCGCGCGCTGCCTCGCCGACATCCGCAAACGCCCCGGCCGGCGCGAGTTCATCCGCGCCATCGTCCGCCCGCAGGACGGCGACTGGGTGGTCGCCCCCACCGGCGCGCAAGGCTCCGGCGTGCTGCGTTCGATGGCCGACGCCAACTGCTTCATCGT
>JAGRFO010000203.1 GCA_020446005.1 Rhodocyclaceae bacterium
GTCTTGCCGAAGCCCACGTCGCCGCACACCAGACGGTCCATCGGGCGGGGCGATTTCATGTCGCTCACCACCGCGTCGATGGCTGCTTTCTGATCTGGCGTCTCCTCGAAGCCGAAGTCCTCGACGAAGGCGTCGAGGTCGTGCGTCTTGAAATTGAAGCGGTGCCCCTCACGCGCGGCGCGCTGGGCGTACAGCGCAAGCAACTCGGCAGCGGTGTCGCGCACCTGCTGGGCAGCCTTCTTCTTGGCCTTTTCCCACTGCCCGGAACCGAGCCGGTGCAGGCCGACCGCTTCGGGGTCGGCGCCGGCGTAGCGGGTGATGACGTGCAGCTGCGAGACCGGCACGAACAGCTTGTCGCCGCCGGCGTATTCGAGATCGAGAAACTCGGTGTCGCCTTCGCCCAGATCCATGTGGATCAGGCCCAGATAACGCCCCACGCCATGCGAGGCATGGACCACCGGATCGCCGATCTTGAGCTCCGACAGGTCGCGCAGCCAGCCTTCGACGGTGGCCTCGCGCCGGCTGTCGCGGCGGCCGCGGGTGCGCGCGGTGTGGGCGTACAGCTCGGTTTCGGTGACGATCGCGAGTTTCGCTTCGGGCAGCACAAAGCCGCTCGCCAGCGGACCGGTGGCGAGGCACAGCGCGTTGTGGCCGGCGAGGAAGGCGTCGAGGGTTTCGCAGGCGCCGAAGGGCAGCGCGTACTCGGTGAAATAGTCCGCCATGGTCTCGCGCCGGCCGGCCGACTCGGCCAGCACCAGCACCCGGCCGTCGAAGTGCGCAAGCCACGCCTTGAGCTGGCGCAGCGGATCGTCGGCCTTGCGCTCGACCGCCACCACGGGCAGGGGCTGTGCCGCGACCGCATCGGTTTTGGCGGCCCCGATGTGCAGCCGCGGATAGGCTGCGATCTGGATAAAGAATGCTTCCTGATCGAGAAACAGCGCCCCGGGCGGCATCACCGGGCGGCTGCGGTCGCCCTTGAGGAAATCGTGGCGCGACTGGGTGTCGCGCCAGAACGCGTCGATGGCCGCCGGCACGTCGCCATGGGTGATCACGCAGGTGTCGGCCGGCAGATAGTCGAACAGCGTGGCGGTGGCATCGAAGAACAGCGGCAGAAAGTACTCGACGCCGGCGGGTGCGATGCCGTTGGAGACATCCTTGTAGATCGCCACGCGGCTCGGGTCGCCCTCGAAGCGCTCGCGAAAGGCGCTGCGAAAATGCGCCCGCCCGGCGTCGTCGAGCGGAAACTCGCGCGCCGGCAGCAGGCGAATGGTGTCGACCGGGTAGACCGTGCGCTGGGTGTCCGGGTCGAAGGTGCGGATGGTGTCGACCTCGTCGTCGAACAGCTCGATCCGGTAGGGCAGCGGCGAGCCCATCGGGAACAGGTCGATCAGCCCGCCGCGCACGCTGTACTCGCCCGGGCTCACCACCTGCGTCACATGCGCGTAGCCGGCCAGGGTCATCTGTGCGCGAAAGGCCTCGCCGTCCATCCGCTCGCCGCGGGCGACGAAAAAGGTGTGAGCCGCCAGAAAGGCCGGCGGCGCCAGCCGGTACAGGGCGGTCGATGCCGGGGCCAGCACCACGTCCGCTTCGCCGCGCGTCAGGGTGTACAGCGTCGCCAGCCGCTCGGAGACCAGATCCTGATGCGGCGACAGCGCGTCGTAGGGCAGCGTCTCCCAGTCCGGCAGCACGCACACCCGCAGTGTCGGGTCGAGCCACAGCATCTCGTCGCGCAGGCGCTGGGCGTCCATCGGGTTGGCGACCACCACCAGCCGCATCGCGCCTTTGCCCAAAGCCAGGAGGGACAGCGCGTCGGACGATCCCGCCTGCGCCGGCACATCGATCCGTTGGCCCGGTGCAGGCGTGGGCAGGGTGGACAGCGTGGGCAGCAGGGCGTGCAGGGCAGACATCGGGTAGTGGCAGTGGGACGCGGGACGCCGATTATACGGGAGGGCGTCTCCCGCCCCCGTCGGGATTCAGTCGGCGGGGGTGTCGCGCA
The DNA here is from genome assembly GCA_020446005.1 of Rhodocyclaceae bacterium. Classification (GTDB taxonomy): domain Bacteria; phylum Pseudomonadota; class Gammaproteobacteria; order Burkholderiales; family Rhodocyclaceae; genus Nitrogeniibacter. The sequence continues at coordinate 1,997 of JAGRFO010000203.1, forward strand.
GCAGCGGACGGAGCGCGGCGAAGGACTCGGCGGTGGCGGCGGTGGCGGCCGCTTCCATGGCGCGGTAGTGGGTCAGCACGGTTTCGCCGGCGGCGGTGAGGGTGGCACCGCCGCCACGCTTGCCGCCGGTGGCCGTGTGTACCAGCACGGTGGTGAAGCAGCGGTTCATGTCCGCCACCAGCGACCACGCGCGGGTGTAGGACATGCCCATCTCGCGCGCGGCGGCGGAGATCGAGCCGTGGCGGCCGATCGCTTCTAGCAGTTGCGCCTTGCCCGGACCGATGGCGATGGTGGCATCGACCAGGATGCGTACCTGCTGGCGCAGACGGGTTGTCATCGTGGTGTCCTCAGGCCGGCTCGAGGTGTTCGAGCATCAGCTGCACCCGGCTCACCCCGTTGTATTCATTGACCGACAGCCGGTAGGCGGCGTGCACGGTGGCGGGCGCGGGCTCGGCGTGGTTGAAGAAGATCGCCTCGAAGCGCGTGTTGCCCTTACGCAGCGCGAGCTTGAGGTGGCGGTCCTTGAGCAGGCGCTGGTTGTCGACGGTGAACACGTCGTCGAACAGCGGCGCCGGAAAACCCTGCCCCCAGATCGCCTGCTCGATGGCGCGGGCCATGTCGAGCGTCATGTAGCCGGATTCGAGGGCGCCGTCGGTGTCGAGGCGGCGGGTGAGGTCGGCGGGGTCGACCAGCGCGGTGACCACGGCCTCGAAGGCGGTGGTGAAGCGTGCCAGGTCGGCCTCGCGGATGCTCAGCCCGGCGGCCATTGCGTGTCCGCCGAATTTGAGGATCAGGTCCGGTGCCTGCTTGCTCACCCGGTCGAGCGCGTCGCGCAGGTGCAGGCCGGGGATCGAGCGGCCGGAGCCCTTGAGCTGGCCGTCGTCGGCCTGCGCGAAGGCGATCACCGGGCGGTGGAAGCGCTCCTTGATGCGTCCGGCGACGATGCCGATCACGCCCTGGTGCCATGCCGGTTCGAACAGGCAGATGCTGGCCTGCTCGCCGGGTTCGAAGTGGTCGAGCGCGGCCAGCGCGTCGGCCTGCATGTCGGCCTCGATGCTGCGTCGTTCGCGGTTGAGGCGGTCGAGTTCCTGGGCGATGTTGAGCGCGTGGGCGAGGTCGTCGGTGATCAGGCACTCGATGCCCAGATGCATGTCCGCCAGCCGGCCGGCGGCGTTGAGGCGCGGGCCGAGCCCGAAGCCCATGTCGAAGGCGCTGGCGCGTGCCGGCTCGCGGCCGGCGGCGGAAAACAGCGCGCGCACGCCGGCGCACATCTGCCCGGCGCGCATCCGCGCCAGCCCCTGCGACACCAGAATGCGGTTGTTGCG
>JAGRFO010000204.1 GCA_020446005.1 Rhodocyclaceae bacterium
ATCGTCACCCACTCGATGCAGCAGGCGGCGCGGGTGTCGCAGCGCACCGCCTACTTCCACCTTGGCGACCTGATCGAGATCGGCAACACCGACGACCTGTTCATCAAGCCGCGCCACCAGCTGACGGAAGACTACATCACCGGCCGCTTCGGTTGATCGACCCGCGCAGCGGACCATCGAACGACGCCCCGCACGGGGCGTTTTTCATGTCGGCCGGCGGCGCGCATCGACCGCGGTCAGCACCCCCGCGGCGGCAATGATTGTGATGCCGGCGAGGCGCGCCGGGTCGGGCAATTGATCGAACAGCAGCCAGCCGATCAGCGTTGCCCAGGCCAGTTGCACGTACAGGATCGGGCTCAGCAGCGAGGCCGGCGCGAGGCTGAAGGCGCGGATCAGCAGAAAATGCCCCAGCCCGCCGAGGCAACCCATCGCCAGCATCAGCAGCATCTGCGGCGCATTGGGGATCGGGCCGCCCCAGTACCACGGCAGGGCGACGGTCATGCCGGCGGTGCCAACCAGCGCGGTGTAGTAGAGCAGGGTCAGCGGACGCTCGGTGGGCGAGAGCGTGCGGGTGAGCACCTGATAGAGCGCGAAGCCGCAGGCCCCGATAAACGCCAGCGCGATGCCGGCGGCGGGCAGGGCCGCGCTGTCTGGCCGGACCATCACCAGCACCCCGGCAAAGCCGATCCCCACCGCCAGCCAGCGCAGCGCCGAGACCTGCTCGCCGAGCATGAAGCGCGCCAGCAGGGTGACCAGCAGCGGCGCGGTGAAAATGATCGCGGTGGTCTCGGCCAGCGGCATGCGCGCCAGCGCCGCGACGATGAACCATGAGGTCACCAGCAGACACAGCGCGCGCAGCACCTGCAATCCCGGCCGGCGGGTGGCGATCAGGCGCAGGCCGTGGCGCGGGGCGAGCAGGATCGTCATCAGCGCCAGATGAACGCTGTAACGGATCCACACCACCAGCGACACCGGCCAGTGCTGGCTGAGGGACTTGCTGGTGCTGTCGAGGAGCACGAAGCACAGCACCGCCGCCACCAGCAGCGCAATGCCGCGCAAGGGCGAAGCGGGGGGCATGGAGGCTCAGTCGCCGAGGGTGAAGGTGAAGCGGGTGCCCTGCGGGTGGGCGGACTGGGCGGTGACCTGGCCGCCATGACGCATCACGATGCGCTGGACCGTGGCCAGGCCGATGCCGGTGCCTTCGAACTGGTCGGCGGGGTGAAGACGCTGGAAGGGCTGGAACAGCCGGCCGGCCTCCTGCATGTCGAAGCCGGCGCCATTGTCGGCCACCACGAATTGACGCACGCCGTGCTCGATGTGCGTGCCGAAGCGGATCTGCGCCGCGCTGGCATGGCGCGTGAACTTCCATGCGTTGCCTAGCAGGTTGTCGAGCACCGAGTGCATCAGTTGCCGGTCGGCGCGGGCGCTCATGCCGTCCTCGATCTGCCAGTCAACCGACCGATGGGGGTCGCGCCCGGAGAGTTCTTCGAGGATGTCGCGCGCCATCTGCGAGAGGTCGAGGGCTTCGCGCTGCAGCGGTTTGCGCGACAGGTGCGACAGATCGAGCATGCTGTCGATGAGCGTACTCATCCGCTCGACCGCGCACTGGATGCGGCGCAGATGGTCCTTGCCTTCGTCCGGCAGATGTTCGGCCATGTCGCTGGCGAGCAGTGTCGAGAAACCGTCGATCGCGCGCAGCGGGGTGCGCAGGTCGTGCGACAACGAGTTGCTGAAGGATTCCAGCTCGGTCAGCGCGCTTTGCAGCTCGGCGGTGCGCTCGGCCACCCGCAACTCGAGCTGTTCGCTCAGGCGCGCCAGCGCGGCAGTGTCCTGCTTGCTGGTGGTGATGTCGCGGACGATCAGGGTGGCGCCGAAGCGGCCGTTTTCGAGATGGCCGTGGCGGGACATGCGGACGTTGAACCAAGCGCTGTCGGCCTCGTCGCCGACGCAGTAGTCAAAGCTCTGGACGCTGCCGGCATTGGCGAGCCGTTCGAGCGCCTGCTCGAAGCGGGGGCCGGCGTCGGGCGGCAGCAGGGAGCTCATGGGCTGGCCGATGAGGGGGCCGCCATCGAAGTGGAAGCGCCCCGGCGCCGGCTTGGGGTAGTGGTCGCGCACTACCCCGGCGCTGTCGGTGATCAGCATCAGGTCGTCCATGCTGGCCAGCGCGCTGCGCAGGCGGCCGTCGCTCTCGTGGCGGGCGCGCTCGGCGCGCATCCGTTCGGTGACGTCGCGGCCGATCACCATCAAGGCCTTGGGGCGGCCGGCGGCGTCGAACAGCGGGGTCTTGATCATGTCGAGATAGCGCGATCCGTCGTCCTCGGAGTGCGGCAGTTCTTCGATGAAGCGCACCGACGAGGCGCGCCCCCAGGCCAGCTTGTCGGTGTTGGTGCAGCGCTCGAGCACGTCCTTGAGGGTCGCCGGTACGTGCGCCGCCAGCCCTTCGTTGTCCAGCCCTTGCCAGGGCACGTCGCCGAGGCGATACATTTTCAGGCCCGCCCGGTTGGCCATCAGCCAGCGGCTGTCGGGGTCCTTGATGGCGATGAAATCGGGGGTGGTTTCGAGCAGTGCGCCCAGCCGCTGCTCGGAGTCGTGCAGCGCGCGCTCGATCTTGTCCTGGTCCGACAGGTCGTGAATGAAGCCGCCCAGATAGCGTTCGCCGCGAAAACTCATCTGGCTGAAGAACAGCAGCACCGGCAGGCTGCGGCCGTCCGGGCAGTGCAGCCGGTGGCGCTGGCGCAGGCCGGCGGGGGGTGTGTCGGCGGGCTGGAGCAGCTCGCTGGCGTTGTCGAACAGCTGGTGCAGGTCGAGGCTGACGGCGGTTTCGGGGGCGATCCCGAGCAGGGTGTTGAAGGCCGGGTTGGCGAGCGCGACCTTGCCGTTGGTCGACACCCACAGCATCGGCAGGTCCATGGCGCCGAAGGCGTGGCGGCTGAAGCCGAGCATCTCGCCGGCTTCGTCGGCGACGGTCTGGTCGACCAGGATCAACAGGGTGGCGGGCGCGGCGTCGTCGGCGCGGGTCGAGAAGCGGTGGGCGCGGATCAGCACCTTGCGTGCGCCGATGGTGACCGTACAGGGGCCGGTGGCGGGGTCGGCGGAGAGCAGGTTGTCCAAGGTGGTGCGCTCGTCGGCGGCGAGGGCCGGCGCGATGCGGGTGATGTCGTCGATCGGCTGCTGGTCATCCATGCCGAGCAGTTCGCGCGCGGCGTGGTTGATGACGCGGATCGCACCGCCGGCCTCGATCAGGCACACCCCCAGCGCGCGGGTGCGGGTGAGCAGCTGGTCGAGCAGGTTGCCTTGCGCGGCGAGCTGGCGGTGAGCCTCGATCTCGTCGGCCTGGCGCTCGATCATGTGGCGCAGCACCTCGACATAGCGATGTTCGAGACAGCGCACGATGTCGTGTTCCGACAGGATGCCGACCAGGGTTTCGCCGCGGGTGATGACGATGTGGCGAATCTTCCGCTCGGCCATCAGGCGCGCCGCCTCGAAGGCCGGGCGGCTGGCGTCGAGACAGATCACCGGGGCGCTCATGACCTGCGCCAGATCGAGGGTGTCGAGCGCCACCCCGCGCGACAGCAGGCGGGTGATGTCGCGGGTGGTGATGATGCCCGCCGGGCGCTGGTGCTCATCGACCAGAATCACGCAGCCGATCTTCTCGCGCCGGATCAGGGCCAGGCACTGCGGCACGCTGGCGCTGGCCGGCAGCGCCGCCGGCGAGGGGGTCATGATCTGTTCGAGGGCGTCGAGGTGGGCGAAGTGTTCGACCCCCATGTGACGCAGGATCGCGCTCTCGCTGAGGATGCCGACCGCCGCGCCCTCGCTGTCGCGCACGATGGCGTGGCGTACCCCGCGCGAGAGCATCCGCTCGTAGACGGCCACGTAGGGTTCCGCGGTCTCCGCCCACAGCAGCGCCTGGCTGCACACCTCGCCCAGGCGGCGTTCGCTTTGCTGCCCGGCCAGGGTGAGGTCGACCGCGTTGCGCTCGGTGAGGATGCCGACCAGCTCGCCGCCGCCTTCGGCGATTACCGCGCCCGAGGGGCTGTCGGTGAGCGCGGCCAGGGCGGCGGACAGGGGCGACTCGGCGTGCAGGGTGGTGATCGGTTGCGCGAGCTGCCCGGCGAGCGCCGGGGTGGCGGGAATCAGCGGCTGGATGTCGAGATCTGGCACGGGCGATGGTCTGGCGGCAAACGGTGTTGTCAGGGATAGAGCACAGCCTGGGCAGAGCTTAAACCAAAATGCCGGGGGTGTCCGGGATCAGGGCGCCGGCATGCCCGGGCAGCCTGCTCAGGGCCGCAGTTTTTGGGCGATCCACTGGTTGAACAGCGAACGCGCGGCGTCCGGCAGTTCCGCCGCCCCCATCCCGACCGGGCCGATGCCCTTGGCCTGGAGCATGTCGGCGGCGGCGCCGTGAAGATGAACCGCGCCGAGGATCGCCTGCTCGATCGGCCAGCCCTGCGCCAGCAGCCCGGCCAGCAGGCCGGTGAGCACATCGCCCATGCCGGCCGCCGACATGCCCGGGTTGCCGCTGCGGTTGATGAACCAGGCGCCGTCGGGGCGAGCGATCAGGCTGCCGCAACCCTTGAGCACCACGTGTGCGTTGAAGTCGCGGGCCAGCGCGATGACCGCGGCCAGCCGGTCGTTGTGGATCGCCTCCGGCGCCTGGTTGAGCAGGCGTGCGGCTTCGCCCGGGTGGGGGGTGAGCACCAGCGGCGCGCGCCGCTGGCGGGCGAGTGCGGCCAGCGCGTCGTTGCTGCCCAGCAGGTTGAGGGCATCGGCGTCGAGCACCAGCATGCTGT
>JAGRFO010000020.1 GCA_020446005.1 Rhodocyclaceae bacterium
ACTGGCTGAAGGTCTACGAGGTGCCGGAGGGCACGCGCGGCTCGCGCGGCAAGCCGATCGTCAATCTCTTTCCGCTGTTCGAGGGCGAGAAGATCACCGCGGTGCTGCCGGTCAAGGCGTTTGACGACGACCACTACGTGTTCATGTCCACCTCGCGCGGCACGGTCAAGAAGACCCCGCTGTCCGATTTCTCCAACCCGCGCAAGGCCGGCATCATCGCCGTCGGGCTGGACGAGGACGACTACCTGATCGGGGTGGCCATCACCAATGGCGATTGCGATGTGATGCTGTTCTCCGATGCCGGCAAGGCGGTGCGTTTCGCCGAGACCGACGTACGCCCGATGGGGCGCACCGCGCGTGGCGTGCGCGGCATGACGCTCGAACCCGGCCAGCAGGTGATCAGTATGCTGGTGGCCGACGACGAGTCGTGGTCGGTGCTCACCGCCACCGAAAACGGTTACGGCAAGCGCACCTCGATCGTCGAATACACCCGCCATGGGCGCGGCACCAAGGGCATGATCGCGATCCAGTCCTCCGAGCGCAACGGCAAACTGGTCGGCGCGGTGCTGGTCAAGCCGGAGAACGAGGTGATGCTCATTTCCACCGGCGGGGTGCTGATCCGCACCAAGGTCGAGCACATTCGCGAGATGAGCCGCTCGACTCAGGGGGTGACGCTGATCGCGCTGGACGACGGCACCTCCCTGGCCGGCATCGAGCCGGTGGCCGAGTCGGATGACGACGACGCGCTCCTCGGCGATGCGCTCGAGGCGACCCCACCCGACGGGGACGCATGATGTCGCGGGTCTTCAATTTCGCCGCCGGGCCGGCCGCGCTGCCCGAGGCGGTGCTGCGCCAGGCCGCCGACGAAATGCTCGACTGGCGCGGCCACGGGCTGGGCGTGATGGAGATGAGCCATCGCAGCCCGGCTTTTCAGTCGATCTACACCCAGGCGGAGGCGGATTTTCGCGCCTTGCTGGGGGTGCCCACTAACTACCGCATCCTGTTCATGCAGGGCGGGGCGATCGCCGAGAACGCGCTGATCCCGATGAACCTGCTGGGTGACAAGCGCGGCGCCGATTACGTGGTGACCGGCTCGTGGTCGACCAAGTCGCAAAAGGAGGCGCGCAAGTACGGCGAGGTGCACATTGCCGCCAGCAGCGAGGCGAGCGGCTTCACCCATGTGCCGGGCATGGATGCGTGGCGCTTGTCGGCCGATCCGGCTTATCTGTTCGTGTGTACCAACGAGACCATCGGCGGCGTCGAGTTCGGTTTCGACCCCGACATGGCGGCGCTCGGTCGGCCGGATTTGCCACTGGTGGCCGACATGTCCTCGCACATCCTGTCGCGGCGCATCGACGTATCGCGCTACGGCCTGATCTTTGGCGGCGCGCAGAAAAACATCGGTCCGGCCGGGTTGACCTTCGTGATCGTGCGCGAGGACCTGCTCGGCCGCGCTCACAAGGATTGCCCGTCGGCCTTCGATTACAAGCTGGTGGCGGACAACGCTTCGATGTACAACACCCCGCCCACCTACGCGATCTACATCGCCGGGCTGGTCTTCAAGTGGCTGCTCGGCGAAGGGGGCGTGGATGCGCTGGAAGCGCGCAACATCGAAAAAGCCGCACGCCTCTACGGCTACATCGACGACAGCGATTTCTACGAAAACCGGGTTGCGCCCGACTGCCGCTCGCGCATGAACGTCCCTTTCTTCCTGCGTGACGAGTCGCTCAACGCCGCCTTTCTCGAAGAGAGCACGGCGGCCGGGCTGATCCAGCTCAAGGGTCACAAATCGGTCGGCGGCATGCGCGCCTCGATCTACAACGCCATGCCGCTGGCGGGGGTCGAAGCGCTGGTCGATTTCATGCAGGATTTTGCACGACGCAAGGGGTGAGGTTGGAGATGAGCGAAGAACAGGAACTGCTCAAGCTGCGCAATGCCATCGACGCCATCGATGACGAACTGCTCGCCAAATTTTCGCGTCGCGCCGAACTGGCCCAGCGCATCGGTGAGATCAAGCAGGGCAACATCTACCGCCCCGAGCGCGAGGCCCAGGTGCTGCGCCGGCTGGCCGAAAAAAACCCCGGTCCCTTGCCGTCGCCCGCGGTGCAGCGCGTGTTCCGCGAGCTGATGTCGGCCTGTCTGGCGCTGGAGCAGCCGCTCAAGGTGGCCTATCTCGGTCCTGCCGGCACCTTCTCGGAGAGCGCCTCGCGCAAGCATTTCGGCAGCGCGCCGACCTTCATGCCGGCGCTTGCCATCGACGACGTGTTCCGTTCGGTCGAGGCCGGTACGGTCGATTACGGCGTGGTGCCGGTCGAGAACTCCACCGAGGGCGCGGTCGGTCGCACCCTCGATCTGCTACTCCACAATCCGCTCAAGATCTGCGGCGAGGTCAAGCTGCGCATCCACCAGCATCTGCTCTCCCGGGCGGAAGGCATGGGCGCGGCGCGGCGCGTTTACTCGCACGCCCAGAGCCTCGCGCAATGCCAGGAATGGCTCAACCGCAATCTGCCCTCGCTGCCGCGCGTGCCGGTGGCGAGCAACGCCGAGGCGGCGCGGCTGGCGGCCGAAGACCCCGAATCGGTCGCCATCGCCGGCGAGGCCGCGGCCGAGCTGTACGGGCTCAACATCCTGTCGGCCAACATCGAGGACGACCCCAACAACACCACCCGCTTCCTGGTCATCTGCCAGCACAGCGCCGGCCCCTCGGGCAAGGACAAGACCTCGCTGGTGTGCTCCACGCCCAACCGCGCCGGCGCCATGCACCAGCTCCTCGCGCCGCTGGCCGAACACGGCGTGAGCATGACCAAGCTGCAATCGCGGCCGGCCCGCTCGGGGCTGTGGGAATACGTGTACTACATTGATTTTGAAGGCCACGAGAGCGACCCCAAGGTCGCCGCGGCCCTGCAGGCGCTGGACCGGAACGCGAGCTTCGTCAAAGTGCTCGGCTCCTATCCGGTGGCTGCGCTGTAGCGTCCGCCCCGCGGCGGAATACGAAAAAAGAGAGGGAGACACACCATGGGGATCGCCGATCAGGCGCCGCCTTACGTGCGAGGCATTTCGCCGTATCAGCCCGGCAAGCCGATCTCGGAGCTGGCGCGCGAGATGGGCTTCGATGCGGCCGCCATCGTCAAGCTGGCGTCCAACGAAAATCCGCTGGGGATGAGCCCCCAGGCCAAGAGCGCGATCAGCCGCGCGGCGCTCGACGCCGCGCGCTATCCCGACGGCAATGGCTTCGCGCTGAAGGCCGCCTTGAGCGCCTTCACCGGCGTCCAGCCTGGGCAGATCGTGCTCGGCAATGGCTCCAACGATGTCCTCGAGCTGGTCGCGCGGGCGTTTCTCAAGGCTGGCGACGAAGCGGTGATGTCGGCGCACGCCTTCGCGGTCTACCCGCTGGCCACGCTGGCGGTGGGCGCCACCCCGGTGCAGGTGCCGGCGCTCGAATTCGGCCACGATCTGGCCGCCATGGCGGCCGCCGTGACTCCGCGCACGCGGGTGGTTTTTGTCGCCAACCCGAACAATCCGACCGGCACCTTCGTCTCCGGGGCGCAGCTTGAAGCCTTCATCGGTGCGCTGCCCGGCGATGTGCTGGTGGTGCTCGACGAGGCCTACACCGAATACCTCGGCGAGGCCGACCGCTACGACAGCATCGCCTGGCTCGACCGCTTCCCCAATCTGCTGATCTGCCGCACCTTCTCCAAAGCCTATGGACTGGCCGGGCTGCGCGTCGGCTACGGCCTGGGGAGCGGGGCGGTGATCGATCTGCTCAATCGCGTGCGCCAGCCCTTCAACGTCAATGCGCTGGCGCTGGCGGCGGCAACTGCAGCGCTGGCCGACCGCGAATTCGTTGCCCGCAGCGCGCAACTCAACCAGCGCGGTATGGTGCAGCTGACCACTGCCTTTGCCGAGATGGGATTGCGCTGGATTCCCTCGCGGGGCAACTTCGTGACCGTCGAGGTGGACGATGGCGCGGCGGTCAACGCCGGTTTGCTGCGCCGCGGGGTGATCGTGCGTCCGATTGCCGGTTATGGGATGCCCGAGTGGCTGCGAGTGTCGATCGGCCTGCCCGAGGAAAACGCCCGCTTCATCGACGCGCTGCGCCGCGTACTGGCGGACGCATGAGCGACCCTTTGATCGGCCGTCTGGTGGTCTGCGGCGTCGGCCTCATCGGCGGCTCCTTCGCGCTGGCCTTACACGCCGCCCGTGCGGTCGGGCATGTGGTCGGCATCGGGCGAACGCCGGCCCCGCTGGAGCGCGCGCTGGCGCTTGGCGTCATCGACTCGATCGCACCAGACTGGCCGACCGCGCTGGCCGGTGCCGACATGGTGCTGCTGGCCACCCCGGTCGGCCAGGCCGACCGGATCATGGCCGAGATGGCGCCGCATCTGGCACCACACACCATCGTCACCGACGCCGGCAGCACCAAGCGAGACGTGATCGAAGCAATCTACGCACGGCTGGATGCCCAGTTGCCCCGCGTGGTGCCGGCGCACCCGATCGCCGGCGCCGAGAAAAGCGGCGTCGAGGCAGCCTTCGCCACGCTCTATCAGCAGCGCAACGTGGTCGTCACGCCCTTGCCGGAGAATGACCCGGAAGCCGTCAGCGTGGTCGAGGCGGCCTGGCAGGCCTGCGGCGCGACGGTGCGCCGGATGAGTCCGCAGGAGCACGACCGGGTGTTTGCCGCGGTCAGCCATCTGCCGCATCTGCTGGCTTTCGGGCTGGTGCATGATCTGGCCGGGCGGGCCAATGCCGAGCAGCTGTTCAGCTTCGCGGCCAGTGGATTTCGTGATTTCACGCGCATCGCCGGCAGTCACCCCGAGATGTGGCGCGACATCTGTCTGTCCAACCGGCATGCGCTGATCGCCGAACTCGACCAATACCTGGCCGAACTGGCCTACCTGCGTGCCTTGCTGATCGGCAACGATGGCGACGCGCTTGAAACCTTGTTTGCCGAGGCGCGCGAGGCGCGCAACCTGTGGGCCGGCAAGGCCTTCCCAACCTGATCACTGCGGAGTCGTGCTGCGTGGACTATCTTGATCTCCCGCCGATGATGCGTGCCGTCGGCCGCGTGCGGCTGCCCGGCTCGAAGAGCATTTCCAACCGGGTGTTGTTGCTGGCCGCGCTGGCCGATGGCGTGACCGAGGTGCGCGATCTGCTGCGCTCCGACGACACCGAACGCATGCTCGAGGCCTTGCGCACGCTCGGTGTTGAATGGCAACGCGCCGATGGTGCCGAGGTGTGCCGGGTGCACGGCGTGGGCGGGGTGTTTCCGGTCAAGCAGGCCGCGCTGTTCCTTGGCAATGCCGGCACCGCGTTTCGTCCGCTGACCGCCGCGCTGGCCTTGTCGGGCGGGGAATATGCGCTGTCGGGCGTGCCTCGCATGCACGAGCGACCGATCGGCGATCTGGTCGATGCCTTGCGTCAATTGGGTGCCGACATCGCCTATGAGGGCCAGACGGGCTTTCCGCCCCTGCGCATCACACCAGCCACCGTGCGTGCGGATGCACCGGTGACGGTACGCGGCGATGTCTCCAGCCAGTTCCTCACCGCCTTGCTGATGGCCGCGCCGCTGACCGGGCGCGAGGTTGTCATCGAGGTGGTCGGCGAGCTGATCTCCAAGCCCTACATCCAGATCACGCTCGAATTGATGCAGCGCTTTGGCGTCACCGTCGAGCGCGCGGGCTGGCAGCGCTTTGTCGTGCCGGCGGGGGCGCGGTATCGCAGCCCCGGGATCATCCATGTTGAAGGCGATGCGTCGTCGGCCTCGTACTTTCTCGCCGCGGGCGCTCTTGGCGGCGGACCAGTGCGGGTCGAAGGGGTCGGTCGGGACAGTATCCAGGGCGATGTCCGGTTTGCCGATGCGCTGGTGCAATTGGGTGCGCGCATCGAGATGGGCGAAAACTGGATCGAGGCTCGCGCGCCGGAAGATGGGCGACTCAAGGCCTTTGACCTCGACCTCAATCACATTCCCGATGCCGCGATGACCCTGGCGGTGGCGGCGCTGTTTTGCGATGGTCCCTGCCATTTGCGCAACATCGCCAGCTGGCGCGTGAAGGAGACCGACCGGCTGGCCGCGATGGCGACCGAGTTGCGCAAGGTGGGCGCCCTCGTCGAGGAGTTTGACGATGCGCTGCGTATCGTGCCACCGGAGACCGTGCGTTTTGCCGCCATCGACACCTACGACGATCACCGCATGGCGATGTGCTTCTCGCTGGTTGCGCTTGGCGGCACCGAGCTGCGCATCAACGATCCGGCCTGCGTCAACAAGACCTTTCCGACGTATTTCGACGTGTTCTCGTCGATTGCGACGGCGGTGCCGGTCATCGCCATCGACGGGCCATCCGCCTCCGGCAAGGGCACCGTGGCGGCGCGCGTGGCCGAAACGCTGGGCTACCACTATCTCGACAGCGGCGCGCTGTACCGGCTGGTGGCGCTGGCGGCGATGCGCGCCGGCTTGGGCGACGGCAAAGACGAAGCGGCGATTGCGCAGATCGCGGATACGTTGCCGGCGGTGTTCTCGCAGGACCGCATTTCGCTGGCCGGCGAAGATGTGACCGACGCCATCCGCACTGACGAGTGTTCGGCCATGGCCTCGCGGGTGGCGGCCATCGGCGCGGTGCGCGATGCGCTCCTGATGCGTCAGCGCGCCTACCGGATGGCCCCGGGGCTGGTCGCCGAGGGGCGGGACATGGGTTCGGTGATTTTTCCCGGCGCGGCGCTCAAGGTGTTTCTGACTGCATCGGTCGAGGCACGAGCTGAAAGACGCTATAAGCAGTTGAAGGAAAAGGGATTGCCTGCTAGCATTGACAGTCTTTCCCAAAGCTTGCGTGAACGGGACGAGCGGGATGCCGCCCGGGCCGTCGCCCCTTTGAGAAAGCTTGACGAGGCGCACTTGCTGGAAACGTCCGACATGACGGTCGACGATGCAGTGCGGTTCGTGATTGATCTGGCTCAGCCAGAAAAGTAGTCAAACCCGACCGGTCCGGCCACTGCTGGACCATTTGATCCACCAACCCGCAGCCCTTGTGCTTGCAATTCAGGTTTTTTATGTCCACTGCCACCCCAGAAATGTCCATGGAAAGTTTTGCCGAAATGTTCGAGGAAAGCCTTGCGCTGCAGGAAATGCGCATTGGCGAGGTGATTACCGCCGAGGTGATCCGCATCGATCAGAATTTCGTTGTCGTTAACGCCGGCCTCAAGTCCGAGAGCTATGTGCCGGTTGAGGAGTTCCGCAACGATCATGGCGAGCTTGAAGTCAAAGACGGCGACTACGTCCAGGTTGCCATTGATGCCCTCGAAGACGGTTACGGCGAAACCCGCCTGTCGCGCGACAAGGCCAAGCGCATTGCGGCCTGGAACGATCTCGAGCTGGCGCTGAACGAAAGCGCGCTGGTGACCGGTGTGGTCAGCGGTCGCGTCAAGGGCGGCCTGACCGTGATGACCAATGGCATCCGCGCCTTCCTGCCGGGTTCGCTGGTCGACATGCGTCCGGTCAAGGACACCACGCCGTACGAAGGCAAGGAATTCGAATTCAAGGTCATCAAGCTCGACCGCAAGCGCAATAACGTTGTGGTGTCGCGCCGCGCCGTGCTCGAAGAGACCATGGGTGAAGAGCGCGACAAGCTGCTCGAGAACCTGACCGAAGGGATGGTGGTCAAGGGCGTCGTCAAGAACATCACCGACTACGGTGCGTTTGTCGATCTGGGCGGCATCGACGGTCTGCTGCACATCACCGATCTGGCCTGGCGCCGGGTGCGTCACCCGTCGGAAGTGGTCAATGTCGGCGACGAGCTCGAAGCCAAGGTGCTCAAGTTCGACCGCGATCGTTGCCGCGTGTCGCTGGGCCTCAAGCAGCTGGGCGAAGATCCGTGGGTTGGCATCGCCCGCCGCTACCCGAATGGCACCCGTCTGTTCGGCAAGGTCACCAACATCACCGACTACGGCTCCTTCGTGGAAGTCGAGCAGGGGATCGAAGGTCTGGTGCACGTCTCCGAAATGGACTGGACCAACAAGAACATTCACCCCACCAAGGTGGTTCAGCTGGGTGACGAGGTCGAAGTGATGATCCTCGACATCGACGAAGAGCGCCGCCGCATTTCCCTCGGCATGAAGCAGTGCATGGCCAATCCGTGGGACGAGTTCGCGATGAACTTCAACAAGGGCGACAAGGTGTCCGGCCAGATCAAGTCGATCACCGACTTCGGCGTGTTCATCGGCCTGGATGGCGGTATCGACGGTCTGGTGCATCTGTCCGACCTGTCGTGGTCCGAGCAGGGCGAGGAAGCCGTGCGCCGCTTCAAGAAGGGTGATGAGGTCGAGGCCGTGGTGCTGGCCATTGACGTCGAGCGCGAGCGCATCTCGCTGGGCATCAAGCAGATGGATGGCGACCCCTTCACCAACTACATCGCCACCCACGAGAAAAATTCGCTGGTGCGCGGCACGGTCAAGTCGGTGGATGCACGCGGTGCGGTAATCGGCCTCAATGACGATGTCGAAGGCTACCTGCGGGTATCCGAGGCGGCGACCCATCGCATCGAGGATCTGACCACGGTGCTCAAGGAAGGTCAGGAAATCGAAGCGCTGATCATCAACGTTGACCGCAAGTCCCGTTCGATCAACCTGTCGATCCGCGCCAAGGATCAGGCGGAAACCTCCGACGCCATGCAGAAGCTGGCGGCCGAGGGCGCTGCCGCGACGGGCACGACCAGTCTGGGCGCCTTGCTCAAGGCCAAGCTGGACGAACAGAAGCAATAAAGATTGATTGCCATGACCAAATCGGAACTCATTGCGCGGCTGGCGGGGCGTTTTCCGCAACTCGTCGCCAAGGATGCCGATTACGCAGTCAAGATGATCCTCGATGCGATGACCGAGTGCCTGTCACGGGGTGATCGCATCGAGATCCGCGGCTTCGGCAGCTTTGCATTGAACTACCGACCGCCGCGGGTTGGCCGTAATCCAAAGTCCGGAGAAAAAGTCGAGGTCGGGGAGAAGTACGTCCCTCACTTCAAGGCGGGCAAGGAATTGCGCGAGCGTGTGGATCTGATGGACTGATCGGTCAGCATGGTTTGATCCGGAAGGCGGCTGCGGCCGCCTTCTTTTTTGTCCCCGACTCGGCCATAATCCTTCCCCATGCGCATCCTGATCTGGATTATCCGTCTGGCGGTGTTCTTCGTTCTGTTCGGCTTTGCCGTCAAGAACGATCAACTGGTCACCCTCAAGTTCTATGTCGGCGGCGAATGGCAGCTACCGCTGGTATCCGTCATCCTGATGGCATTTGCGGCCGGCGCGCTGGTCGGGGTGACGGCCACGCTCTCTTCGCTGCTTCGTCAGCGCCGCGAGATCGGACGCCTGCGTCGCAGCCTGCGCAAGGCCGAACAGGCCAGCAAGGACATCGCCTCGACGGCGCTTGTATCGCGTCCGGACGGAAAGCCGGGCCAAGCGTCCTGATCGTCCATGGACATCGAACTGTGGTGGCTGCTGGCGTTTCCGCTGTTCTTCCTGCTCGGCTGGGTGGCGGCGCGCATCGACATCCGCCATGTGGTCAAGGAGTCGCGCAGCCTGCCGCGCTCCTATCTCTCCGGCCTCAACTTCCTGCTCAATGAACAGCCGGACAAGGCCATCGACGCCTTCATCGAAGCGGTTCGGATCGATCCCGACACGGTCGAACTGCATTTCGCGCTGGGCAGCCTGTTTCGCCGGCGCGGAGAGACTGAACGCGCGATCCGGATGCACCAGCATCTGGTCGATCGCGACGATCTGAAAGACGAGCAGCGCACCCAGGCGCTGGCCGAGCTGGGACAGGATTACCTCAAGGCCGGCTTGCTGGATCGCGCGGAGGCGGTGTTCCTGCGCTTGCGCGAGACCCCGCTCGACGATCTGGCGCTGCGCTATCTGCTCGAAATCTATCAGCAGGAAAAAGACTGGCCCAAGGCGATCGACATCGCGCACGCCCTGCCTGACCACGAAAGCCTGTGGTGGCGCAAGGAGATGGCCAACTTCCACTGCGAAGTCGCCGCCACTGCATTGGCCGAGTCGCGCGACGCGGATGCCCTGGCGGCGGTGGACAAGGCGCTGCAGGTTAACCCGCGGGCCACCCGCGCCAGTCTGCTCAAAGGAGATCTGCGTCTGCGCGCTGGCGACGAGGGCGGCGCGATCGAAGCGTGGAAGCGGATCGAGACGCAGGATCCGGTGTATCTGGCGCTGGTCGCCGAGCGCATGATGGCCAGCTTCGAGCGCACCGGCCGTGCCCCGCAGGGCCTGCAGCTGCTGCGCGCCTACCTTGAACGCCACCCCTCCCTGGATTTGCTCGACACTGTTTTTGAATGGACCGTCAAACAGCAGGGCGCACGCGGCGCGTATGATCTGGTGCGCGAAGAGTTGCGCCGCAACCCGACCTTGCTCGGGCTGGACAAGCTGCTTGAAGCCGCCTTGATGACCGCGCCTGACGAGCTGCGCACGGATGTCGAACTGGTGCGCCAGCTGGTGCACGGCCATACCCGGCAGGTGGCGCGCTATCGCTGTGATGCCTGCGGCTTCAAGGCGCGCCAGTTCTACTGGCGTTGCCCGGCGTGCGGCGGGTGGGAAACTACGCCGCCGAAACGCACCGAAGAATACGATCTGGCGCCATGAGGATTCATCTCTGGCGCCAAGCTGAGTGGATTTATTAAGGAATTAAACGCATGAAAATCACCGTGATTGGCACCGGCTACGTGGGTCTGGTCTCTGGCGCGTGTCTGGCCGACGTGGGCAACGATGTCATGTGCCTGGACGTCGACCCGGCCAAGATCAAGATTCTCGAAGAGGGCGGCATCCCGATTCACGAACCGGGGCTGCTCGAGATGGTCCGGCGCAATGTGGATGCGGGCCGGCTGTCGTTTACGACGGATGTGGACAAAGCGGCCAAGTACGGCGTCATCCAGTTCATCGCGGTGGGCACGCCGCCGGACGAGGACGGCTCGGCCGACCTGCAGTACGTCCTCGCCGCGGCGCGCAACATCGGCAAGCACATGGACGGCTACCGCGTCGTGGTGGACAAATCCACCGTTCCGGTCGGCACGGCTGACAAGGTGCGTGGGGCGCTGGCCGAGGTGCTGGCCGCGCGCGGCAGCGATCTGGAATTCAGCGTGGTATCGAACCCGGAATTCCTCAAGGAAGGCGCGGCGCTTGATGACTTCATGCGCCCCGACCGGATCGTGGTCGGGGTTGATGATGAGCGCGCCACCGACCTGATGCGCCAGCTCTACGCGCCCTTCCAGCGCAACCACGACAAGCTGGTGATCATGGACGTGCGCAGCGCCGAACTCACCAAATACGCCGCCAACGCGATGCTCGCCACGCGCATCAGCTTCATGAATGAGCTCGCCAACCTGGCCGAAACCCTCGGCGCCGACATCGAGCTGGTGCGCCACGGCATCGGTTCCGACCCGCGCATCGGCTGGCATTTTCTTTACGCCGGCTGCGGCTACGGCGGCTCGTGTTTTCCCAAGGACGTCAAGGCGCTGATCAAGACCGCCAAGGAATACGGCCACGAGTTGCAGGTGCTCGGCGCGGTCGAATCGGCCAACGACGCGCAAAAGCATGTGCTCATCGACAAGATCGAAAAGCGCTTTGGCAAGGATCTGACCGGCCGGCGCTTCGCCTTGTGGGGGCTGGCCTTCAAGCCCAACACCGACGATATGCGCGAAGCCCCCAGCCGGGTGATCATTGATGAGCTGTTCAAGCGCGGCGCCACCGTCACCGCCTACGACCCGGTGGCGATGCAGGAGGC
>JAGRFO010000205.1 GCA_020446005.1 Rhodocyclaceae bacterium
TCGGCGTGCTGGCGCAGGTAGGGGGAGGGCTCGGCGGCGAGGCGGTTGGACATGGCGGGCTCCGTGGCAGCGCGAAGCGGGCACTGTACCAACTCCGCCAATTCCCGACAAATTTGATCAGGTATGCACGAAGGCCACCGCCCCGCTCAGACAGATTCCGAGGGCATCTCGCGGCGGAACTGGTAGAGCAGCGCGCGGCAGTTGGCGCAGGTGACGATGCGCACATCGTCGCTGCCGCCATCGAGGCCGTGTTCGGCGGTGTCGGTCGAACCGCACGCGCGGCACGCGCCGCCTTCGCCGGCCTGGGCAAAATAGTCCGTGCGGTCGGGCAGCTTGCGCTGCGCCCGCATGTGCGCCTGATGCCGTGTGAGGACGATGAAGGCGGTGATGAACAGGGTCAGGATGAAGATGATCGGGACGGCCATTTCCAGCGCCATGGGCAACACTCCTGAAGTGCGAGAGGGGGCGGGCCAATGCGCGGCCGCCGGTCGACAGGTGTGAGCTTACCGGACTTGGCGCGATCGGGTCCGGCGGCGGCGACGTGAGTGTCAAACACCCCGACGGGTTCATCCGGACCAGATCAGCGGCAAGCCGCCGACGCTGCGTTCGGCCCCCAGCACCTCGAAATCCAGCCGACATCCCGCCGCGACGGGGTGCCATTCAATGCGCGCGCGCACCGCCAGTTGCAGCGTTTCGCGCGTCGTAAAGTCGATGAACAGCAGGCTCGCCCACGGATTGAGCTCAAGGTTGCCGAGGGTGTTGAAGAAGCGGTTGCCGGGGTAATCCGGCACGCTCAGGGTCTCACCCGCGACCGTCACAAAGCCCGCTTCGCCCCCGCGATGCGAAATGTCGACGCCGTGCGTCGCATCCCGCGAATCGCCAGCCGCGGGGTGTGCGCTGGCGATGAAAAAGGTGTCGGCCGCGGCGACGATGCGCCGCGCGGCGTCGTCCCAGCCGGTGTGGCGGCACGGCTGGTCGGCGCCCGGCGCCCATTCGGCACGGCGCGGGTGAATGTACTTTGGACAATTCCCAAAGCTCTGGCTGACGCGCACGCGCAGGCCGTCGCCGGCGGCCTCGACGATCTCGCCATTCACCCGGTTGCGCCGCCGGGTGTGGGCTTCGAGGCCGAGCACGCCCAGCGGCGCGCCCGCCGCCAATCCGTCCGCCACCCCGGCCCCAAGCACCGCGCCGATTCGGATGTCGAGATGCGTGTCGTCGACCGCCGAGACGAAGCCCGGCGGACCCGCCAGCGCACCGGCGCGGGGCCGGCCCTGCGCATCGAGCACGCCGACCAGCACCCACGGCAATTGCGCGAAGAAGGTCTGGTGCGGCACCGGCAACGCGTCGCAAATGAAGCGCGACCCCAAAACGTCCACCGCATTGCCAAAACCGGCGCGCTGCTGGATCGCCCGCTCGCCCGCATGAAAGCGCGACACGGGCGCGCTCATGGCAGCGGTGACGCCGGCATGGCGACGAAGTGCGGCAAGGCTTCGATGCGCGCCAGCCATGCCCGCAGGTGCGGGTAGCCCGACAGGCTGACGCCGCCTTCGGGCGCGTGGGCGGTGTAGCTGTAGCAGGCGATGTCGGCGAGGGTCGGTGCCGCGCCGGCGAGGAACGGTGACTCGACCAGCGCCGCCTCCATCACCGCCAGCAAGGCGTGACTGCGTTCGACCAGCGCGGGATCGGGCGCTTGCTTGCCGAAGACGACCCATCGTCGCGCCGCTGCCGGACCGGCCGCCAAAGGTCCGGCCGCCACCGACAGCCAGCGCTGCACTCGCCCTGCGCCGACGGCGTCGTCCGGCCACCACGACGCGGTGCCGTCGCGTTTGGCCAGATAGACCAGGATGGCGTTGGAGTCGGGCAGCGTGAAGTCGCCATCCTGCAGCACCGGCACCTGGCCGAACGGATTCATGCGCAGGAAGTCGGGGCGCTTGTGCGCGCCACCCGCCAGATCCACCTCAATGTGTTCGTACCGCAACTGCAACAGGGACAGAAACAGGCTGACGCGGTGGCTGTGTCCGGACAGTGCAAAACCGTAGAGACGCAGGCCGGCGGCGGAGATTGGGGCGGTCATGGCATCGGGCTCCTCGGGGTCGATGGCCCATTCTGACTACGCACGGCGGCGGAATAAAGCAGCCAATCAGAACTTGATTACTCCAGTTTATGGAGCAATCATGCACCCATGGACCTGCTCAAGCACATGAGCCTCTTTGTCGCCATTGCCGACGGCGGCAGCCTGACCGCCGCCGCGCAGTCACTCGACAGCTCGCTCCCCTCGGTGGTGCGCGGCCTTGCCACGCTGGAGGGACATCTTGGCGTTCGCCTGTTCAATCGCAGCACCCGGCGCATCGCGCTCACCGAAGAAGGGCGACGCTATCTGCTCGACTGCCGGCAGGTGCTGAGCGCGGTGCACGAGGCCGACGCGGCGGTGCGGGCCGATGTCACCGAGCCGACCGGCCAACTGCGCATTACCGCGCCCGTCCTGTTCGGCCAGATGTACGTGGCGCCGGTGGTCAATCGCCTGGTGGCCAGCCACCCCGGCGTGCGGGTGGAATTGATCCTGCTCGACCGGGTCGTCAATCTGGTCGAAGAAGGCTTCGACGCGGCGATCCGCATCGGCGCCCTCGACGACTCCTCGCTGGTGGCGCAAACGCTGGGGATGGTGCGTCAGGTGGTGGTCGCCAGTCCGGATTATCTGGCCCGCCACGGTCGTCCCGCCCACCCGCGTGAGTTGCGCACGGCCGAATGCATCCGCTTTACCGGGCGGCATGGCGCGAACTGGCGCTTCATGGACGGTGGCCGACGGATTCAGGTACCCATCGACGGGCGGTTCAGTTTCAATCTCGTCGCGCCGGGGCTGGCCGCCTGCCGCGACGGACTCGGCTTCGGCAGCTTTCTGTCCTACCAGACGGCGCCAGACGTCGAGCGCGGCGCACTGGAGATCGTGCTGGCAGACTTCGAACGCCCCCCGCACCCGATCAGCGTGATCTACCCCCACGCCCGCCTGCTGCCGGCACGTACCCGGGTGTTTGTCGACAGCATGCGCCAGGCACTGGCCGGGTTCTCGATGTAGTCTCGAACCGCCTCAGCTGCGCGACGTGCTTGCCAGCGCCACCCCGGCGCCGACGAACAGTCCGCCCACCACCCGGTTCTGCACCCGCTGGGCGCGGGGGTCGCCCAGCCAGGGGCGGAAGCGCGCGGCGAGGACGGCATACACCGACATCACCAGCACATCGACCGTCATCATGGTCGCGCCGATGATCGCAAACTGCAGCAGCGCGGAGGCCTCGGGGCGGAAGAACTGGGGCACCAGCGCGGCCACGAAAATGATCGCCTTGGGATTGGAGAGGTTGACCAGCAGGCCGGTGCGGAACAGGGGTTGCGGCCGCACGGTCAGCACCGGGGCGCCGGGCGCGGCCGCCGGCGCACGCCACTTCTGGATGCCGAGCCACACCAGATACGCCGCGCCAGCCAGCTTCAGCACCAGAAAGGCGGTCGCCGACGCGGCCAGCACCGCGCCCAGCCCGGCAGCGACGATCGCCAACTGGATCATCAAGGCCGCCTGCAGGCCGGCAATCGCGCGCAACGCGGCCAGATAGCCATGCTGCAAGCCGACGCTCATGCTGACCACCGCACCCGGCCCCGGGGTGACCGAGATCACCAGGCAGGCCGCCACGAATGCACCCCACAACTGCCAGCTCATCGCGTTCCCCGTTTCAAGTTTCCATCCATCGACAGTGGCGCCAAAAGGCGCGCATGACAAGCCCCCCGCTCACGCCGCGCCGGCCACATCGGGCCGGGGCGTTTCGTCCACGGCGCAGGGCGCGCCCCACTCCAGTTCACGATAATCGAAGCCCGCGGTGATGGTCGGCTTGACCACCGCGAAGTAGGGCGAGAGGTCGAAGTCGCGCGGCGTGAACAGGCTGTGATGGCGCGCGTGATAGACCTCAATGGTGCAGGTTTCGCAGTATTCCGGCTCGCCCGGCAGGGTCGGCCGCCGCGTCACTGCCGGCAGCACCGGGTAGCCCACGCTCTGAAAGGCCTGCGCAATCAGGGTGGAGCAGATCGCCCGCGTCGGCTCGCCGCTGCCCAACGACAACAGGCGCCGGCGAAAGCGCGTCGGCACCGGCGGGATGGGCAGCAGGTAGCGCGCCAGATCGAAGATATTCTTGAGATCGTACTGCAGCCCGATGCGTGCCACGGCGAAGTCGACCACCGCCTGCCGGTCGTCCAGCGACAGGCCGACCGCGCGGCAGATGCGGGTGTGCAGGCCGGCAAACTTGCCCAGCGGCGAGGTGATCACGCCATGCTCGGTGTCGGCCTCGATCAACACCGGCGGGTCGTCCGCGTCGCCCGCCACCACCCCGGGGCCGATGTACAGCGCGGCATGCGACCAGGTCGATTGGGTCAGGTACTTGATCGCCGTGCTGATCCGCCGGTTGCCCTCGATGAGCAGGATGTCGCCCGGCTGGAGGATACTGCGCAGGGTGTCGATGTCGTCCGAGGCGGCCGGCCGGTAGCCCGCCACCTCGCCGTTCAGGTAATGCGCAATCCAGCCGCCCAGGCGCCGCAGGAGCCCGTTTGCCATGCCTCGTCGCCTTGCCGTTGAGTGTCGATCGGGAGGCGCAGACGCGCCTCACGCCCCGCCCTGAACTCTCGCACCCCGCACCCAGGAGGGCAAGTCGGCGCATCGGCGGCGGCGCGCCGCATGCCGCCCATGCAGCACCTGCGCGCGGCCGTTGAGCATGGAGCGGCGCAGGCTGCGGGCACGGTGCCGGGGCGCGGCATCCTCCAGCATCTCGCGTCGCATCATCTGCATCAGCCCCGCCTGCACCACCAGCGAGGCCGCCGACACCACAAACAGCACCCACACCTGCGAGCCCGCCAGCGCCGGGTGCAGGACGCCGCCCAGCAGCAGGATCAGCAGCGCTACCGCCAGATTCAACCCAGCCAGCCACAGCGCGCCGCGAATCAGTCGCGGCCACAGCATCGCCAGCCCGTTGCGGGGTGCCTTGGCCATCGCTTTCCCCTGTGTGTTGCGCGCAACACGCGCCTTCACTTTTTTCGATTCATCCCCGCGCGGATTGTTCCGCCCCGGGCGGCCGGGGCCGGACACCGGGGCATGAAAAAAGGCCGCCGAAGCGACCTTTGCCACGGTTGAAAAAAGCGCGCCGTCAGCGCTGCACCTGCGTCACATCGCGCACCGCGCCGGTATCGGCGCTGGTGGTGAGCGCGGCGTAAGCCTGCAGGGCGGCCGACACCGGACGCGTACGACCGACCGGCTTCCAGGCCTCGGCGCCGCGACCGTCCATCGCCGCACGGCGTGCGGCAAGCACCTCGTCGGCCACCGCCAGTTGGATGCGCCGGCGGGGAATGTCGATCTCGATCATGTCGCCCTCCTCGACCAGCGCGATCGCACCGCCGCAGGCCGCCTCAGGGGAGGCGTGACCAATCGACAGCCCCGAGGTGCCGCCCGAGAAGCGACCGTCGGTGAGCAGGGCGCAGACCTTGCCCAGCCCCTTGGACTTGAGGTAGCTGGTCGGGTAGAGCATCTCCTGCATGCCCGGCCCGCCCTTGGGGCCCTCGTAGCGAATCACCACCACGTCGCCCGCCACGATGCGGTCCGCCAGAATGCCTTCGACGGCGGCGTCCTGACTCTCGAACACCCGGGCGCGGCCGGTGAAGGTCCAGATCGACTCATCCACCCCGGCGGTTTTCACGATGCAGCCGTTCTCGGCGATGTTGCCGTAGAGCACCGCGAGGCCGCCCTCCTGGCTGAAGGCATTGGCCTTGTCGCGGATCACGCCGTGGCTGCGATCCATGTCGAGCTCGTTCCAGCGCCGGTCCTGACTGAACGCCACCTGGGTGGGCACGCCGCCGGGCGCCGCGCGGTAGAAGTCGAAGATGTCGTTGTCGTGGGCCTGCATCACATCCCAGCGCGACAGCGCATCCTTGAGGGTCTTGCTGTGCACGGTGCGCACGTTGCGGTGAAGCAGACCGGCGCGGTCGAGCTCGCCGAGGATGGCCATGATCCCGCCGGCGCGGTGCACGTCCTCGATGTGCACGTCCGACACCGCCGGCGCCACCTTGGACAGGCAGGGCACCTTGCGCGAGATGC
>JAGRFO010000206.1 GCA_020446005.1 Rhodocyclaceae bacterium
AACAACACGCCGCGCCAGATCAACATCCTGCGCGCGCTGGAGGCCGAGGTGCCGCAGTACGCGCACCTGTCGATGATCCTTGGCGATGACGGGCAGAAACTCTCCAAGCGTCACGGCGCGGTCAGCGTGATGCAGTATCACGAAGATGGCTACCTGCCCGAGGCGGTGATCAACTACCTCGCGCGGCTGGGTTGGAGCCATGGGGACGACGAGGTGTTCTCGCGCGCGCGCTTTGTCGACTGGTTCAACCTCGACCACATCACCCCCTCGGCGGCGCAGTTCAACACCGAAAAGCTCAACTGGCTCAACGCGCACTACATCAAGGCCTCGCCTGACGCGGTGCTGGCGGCCGACGTGGCGCGGCGCTTGGCGCGGCGCGAGGTCGACCCCGAAGCCGGTCCGGCGCTGGAGACCCTGGTTGCGCTGTACAAGGAACGGGTGACGACCTTGAATGAGCTGGCCGACGCGGTGGAAGCCTTCTACGTCGATGTGCGTCCAGGCGCCGAGCTGATCGACCAGCATCTGACCGATCCCGCGCGCGCCGCGTTGCGCGATCTGTGCGAACTGTTCGCGACCATGGCCTGGGAGAAGGAACCGCTGGGCGCGGCGATCAAGACCACCCTCAAGGCGCACGGCCTGAAAATGCCGCAGCTGGCCATTCCTTTGCGGGTGCTGCTCGTGGCCCAGACGCAGACGCCGTCGATCGACGCGGTGCTCGAAGCGATGGGGCGAGACCGGGTGCTTGAGCGGCTGCGGCGCTACCTGCCGGCAGAATGAAAATTACACAGCCTCGTCACCCCGCCACGGCGGGGTGATTCTTTTGAGCGCTCGTGATGCGTCAGAAGCTGGCGCGCGCCGAATCAAGCACCTGACCGCCCTCGACGCGCACATTGTCGCCCGGTCGCCACACTGGCGGCTGATCCTGGTCAATGGTGCGCAGGCTGCCATCGTTCATCTGCACGGTGATGCGGTAGCGCGTGGTCGGCGTCATGTTGCGTTCCACATTGTGGCCCGCCACGCCACCGACCACTGCGCCGGCGATGGTGGCCAGATCCTTGCCGCTGCCTTTGCCGACCTGATTGCCGAGCAGCCCACCGATCACGCCGCCGGCGACCGCGCCCAGACCGCTGCCCGTGCCGCGCCGGGTCACCGTCTGCACGTCGGTGACCACCCCGCAATCCGGGCAATAGCGCGCCACCGGCTGGACGTCAGGCTCGGGCGGTGGTGACGATGCGATCACGGGGGTGGGGGCTTTCGCCGGTTTGGGTGGGACGACCTCCGGCGCGGGCGGCGGCGTCACCGCGGCGGGCGTCTTGTCGCTGCTTGTGACAGGCACTGGAGAGACGTCTGAGGGCGACAGGATCGCCACTGTCGCAGGCGCTGTCGCTGCTTTGTCGGTCGGCTCCGGCGTGGCCAGCGTTTCGTTCTTGAGGGCGGCGTCGGAACTCGGCAGCCAGCCCATGAAGGCAGCGGTGCCGGTCAGGCAGAAGGCGATGATGGCGATCGTCATCAGCCATTGAACCGGATGAAGTGTCTTGGACATGTCGGCGGTCTCGTGATTGGAAGACATGGCCCATTAACGCTCAGCCGGCGCAGCCTGCGGACTGCCGAAAGAAAGGCTTACAAAAGGCGCACTCAGTCACTCTCGGGCGTGCGCGCCCGGCGCGTGCGGCGCAGCGCGAAGCGGGCGGGATCGATGGCGTCGGCCAGATCGCGCTCGATCGGGAGCGGATCGCCGTCGAGCTGGCTGGCGAGGGTTTCGGCGACGATCGCCGACCACACCAGCCCGCGCGCGCCAAAGCCGGAGACCACGAACAGGCCGGGCTGACGCGCCACGTCGGCGAGTGAGGTGCCCGGAGGTTCCGTGGGGTTCACGGCCAGAGCGCCGACCATCGGCAGGCGGTCGGGCGACACCGGGCGAAAGCCCACCCGACCGTCGCCGGCGCTGGCGTCCACGGTGGCGCTGAAGCCGGGCAGGATGAAATCGAGCTTGGCGAGGTTGTCGGCGTGCTCTTGCGGCCGCAGTTCGGGGGCATCGTCGTCGGCAATGAAACTCGCGCCGGCGCAGCGCACGCCGTCGATGGCCGGGCTCACGTAGCCGAGCCGGCACACCACCACCCGCGGCGCGCTGCCGGCCGTGGCCGGCAGATGGCTGACCTGGCCGCGTGCACTGCGCAGCGGCAGGCCGCGCGCCACGTCGAAACGCCGGATGCCGGTTCCGTTGGCGAGGATCAGGGTCTCGCAGGCGTCGACCGTCGCGCCGCGGGCGTCCAGCAGATGCCAGCGCTCGCCGACGCGCGCGATACGCTCGACCGGCGTGTCGAAGCGCGCGCTCACGCCAGCGGCGGTCAGATTGGCGGCGCACAGCGAGGGTGGCTGCACCCAGCCGCTGCCCGCAAACCACCAGCCGCCGACGGCAACCGGCCAGTCGGCGATGGCCGCGGCTTCGGCCCGGTCGACGAAACGCAGAAAGTCGGCGGGCGGGCGGTGCGCGTCGACCACCGCGCGCTGACGCGCTTCGTGCGCCGGGTCGCGGGCCAGATGGAGCACCCCGGTGGGCGCCCAGCGGGCCGGATGGCCGGCGTGGGCGAGGGCGTCGAGATGGCGCACGCCGGCCAGCGTGCCGGCGCGGGTGAGGCGGGCGAGGCGGTTGTCGTCGAGGCTGGGCAGCGGCCGCAGGACGCCGGCAAGGTTGCCCGACGCACCGCTGCCGGCGGCGGGGCCGGCGTCGATGAGGAGCACCTGCCAGCCGCGCACGGCCAGTCGGTGCGCCAGCGTGGTGCCGGCGAGGCCGGCCCCGAGGATGATCGCTTCGCG
>JAGRFO010000207.1 GCA_020446005.1 Rhodocyclaceae bacterium
CGGTGAACAGCAGTTCGTAGTCGTCCCCGCCGCGCAGGCAGGCATCCCGTGCGCGTTCGCTGTCGCCGCACGCGGCCACCAGCGCTGTCAGGGGCAGCGCCGCCTCATCCAGCGTCGCGCCCGTGCCGCTGGCATTGAGCAGGTGACCCAGATCGCCCAGCAGACCATCGGAGACATCCAGCATCGCGCTCGCCAGCCCGGTCAGCGCGCAGCCCAACGCGACCCGGGGTTGCGGGCGGTCGAGGGCGTCGAGGCAGCGCGCGATGTGCGCGTCGGACAGGTCCAGCCCGTCGCGCCGGTGCCACAGCGCCAGCGCCGCCGCGCCGGGCTGGCCGGAGATCCACAGCTCGTCGTCGATCCGGGCGCCGTTGCGCAGGATCGCCGAGCCGGCGGGCAGCTCGCCCAGCGCGGTGACGTTCAGGGTGAGCGGGCCGCGGGTGGTGTCGCCGCCGATCAGGTCCACTTCAAAGGCGTCGGCGCAGGCGTACAGGCCGTCGGCAAAGCGGGCGAGCCAGTCTTCGTCGGCCGTCGGCAAGGCCAGCGAGAGCAGCGCCCAGCGCGGTCGCGCGCCCATCGCGGCGATGTCGGAGAGGTTGACCGCGAGCGTCTTCCAGCCCAGCGCGTCGGGCGCGGCGTCGGGGAAAAAGTGCCGTCCCGCCACCAGCATGTCGGTGGAGGCGACCACCTGATGACCGGCCCGGGGGCGGATCAGCGCGCCGTCGTCACCGCCGCCCAGGTCGCTGTGACGAACCGGGCGGGCGAAGTGGCGGCGGATCAGATCGAATTCGGAGGGCATGGCGCGGGCGGCGGTGGCGAGGGCTCAGCATAGCGCCGCGGCCGGAGGGACGCCACACGGCGACCGGGGCGGGTGTCGTGGTCATGCAAACTTGATTTGTTACCATGGGGCTCGGATGTCACATCCGTCGGGGGGTGCGGTGAGCTTGATCGCGGCTGTTGGCGGGCAACGCGGGAGAGCTTATGTGCGGGATTGCAGGTGAAATCAGATTCGACGGATGCGCGCCCGACGCGCAGGCGCTGGCCCGGATGGTGGATGCGCAGGCAGCGCGCGGACCGGATGGCAGCGGCGTGTTCGTGCAGCGCGGGCAGGGTTTTGGCCATCGCCGGCTGAAGATCATGGACTTGTCGGAGGCGGCGCAGCAGCCGATGTTCGATCCGGCGCTGGGGTTGGGGATCGTCTTTAACGGCGCGGTCTACAACCACCCCGAATTGCGCCAAGAGTTGAGCGCGCTGGGCTACGCGTTCTACTCTCACAGCGACACCGAAGTGCTGCTCAAGGCCTACCACGCATGGGGGCTGGATTTCGTCCATCGCCTCAACGGCATGTTCGCGTTCGCGCTGTGGGAGCGCGACTCGGGGCGCGTGGTGTTCGGCCGCGACCGGTTGGGGATCAAGCCCTTCTATTACGCCGAGGTGGACGGCGCGCTGCGTTTTGCCTCCTCCTTGCCGGCGCTGCTCAAGGCCGGCGGGGTGGACACCGCGATCGACCCGCTGGCGCTCAACAGCTATCTGTCCTTCCACGCCGTGGTGCCGGCGCCCCTGACCCTGCTGCGCGGGGTGCGCAAACTACCGCCCGGCCATCTGATGGAGGTTGCGCCCGATGGCGCGCGCAAGACCCACCGCTTCTGGACGCTCGCCAGCCAGCGCAGCGCCGAGGATGAGGCGCGCAGCTTCGAGGACTGGCGCGAGCTGCTCCTCGACGAGCTGCGCGCGGCGGTCAAGCGCCGGCTGGTGGCCGATGTGCCGGTCGGCGCGCTGCTCTCCGGGGGGGTCGATTCGAGCCTGATCGTGGGGCTGATGGCCGAGGCCGGGGTGCGCGACCTGCACACCTACAACGTCGGTTTCGAGGACGTGGGCGGCGAGAAGGGCAACGAGTTCGAGTTCGCGCAGATCATCGCCGACCATTTTGGCACCCGGCACGAGCGCATCTTCGTGCCCGAGGCGGAGCTGCTGCGCCGGCTGCCCGAGGCGATCGCGGCCATGAACGAGCCGATGGTCAGCCACGACTGCATCGGCTTCTACCTGCTCTCGGAAGCGGTCTCGCGCCACACCAAGGTGGTGCAGAGCGGGCAGGGCGCCGACGAGGTGTTCGGCGGTTATCACTGGTATCCCAAGCTGGACGGCAGCCGCGACCCGGTGGGCGATTACCTGGCCGCCTTCCGTGACCGGGATCACGCGGAATACCGCGCGCTGGTGCAGCCGGCCTATCACGCGGACGATTTCAGCGCAGCCTTCGTGGCCGAGCACTTCGCCCAGCCGGGCGCGGACGACGCGGTGGACAAGGCCTTGCGGATCGACACCTCGGTGATGCTCGTGGATGACCCGGTCAAGCGGGTGGATAACATGACGATGGCTTTCGGGCTGGAGGCGCGGGTGCCGTTTCTCGACCACCAGCTGGTCGAGTTCGCGGCGCGCATTCCGGCCCGCCACAAGCTCGCGCACGGCGGCAAGGGGGTGCTCAAGGAAGCCGCCCGCAAGGTCATTCCTGCGGCGGTCATCGACCGGCCCAAGGGCTATTTTCCGGTGCCCGGCCTCAAGTACCTGCAAGGCGCGGTGCTCGACACCGTGCGCGACGCGCTGCAGGGGCGGGCGGCGCGCGAGCGTGGATTGTTCGCGGCCGCGGAAGTCGACCGTCTGCTGGCCGATCCGGGCGGTCACATCACCCCCCTGCGGGGCTCCAAGCTCTGGCAGCTGGGCTTGCTGGAGTGGTGGTTTCAAACGCATTTGTCCTGAGGTGCCGTCATGACCCGCAAATACGTCGTTCGCGCGCTGCGCCCCGGCAGCCAGCCCATGCATCTTGATGAATCCCAGCCCGACATGCGCGAGATGCCGCCCCAAGTGGCGGTCGAGTGTGGCTGGGGGCGCATCCTGCCGGCGCAGACTTACGAGACCCCCGCCGACATCGCCGAAGCCTTGCTCGCCGAGCGCCCCGGCCAGCGCGATATCGCCTTCTACGTGCTGCGCCCGCATCTGGTGGTGGCGCATGCGCCGCAGCGGCTGTTCATCGATCCCTCGGAAAGCTTCCGCCGCCATCTGGGCGACTACCGGCCGCCCAGCGCGACCCGTCGCGGCTTCGTCATCCGCCGGCTGCGCACCCGCGAGGACCTGGAGGCCATCAACGCGCTGTTCCGTGGCCGCCAGATGGTGCCGGTGGACATCGAACGCGTCTGGCAGGAGCGCACGACGCGCCAGACCACCTGGGCGATCGCCGAGGACGGCGCGACCGGTGAGATCATCGGCGCGGCGATCGGCGTCGATCACGTCGAAGCCTTCCGCGATCCGCAGCATGGCAGCAGCCTGTGGTCGCTGGCGGTCGCCCCGCAAGCGGTCCATCCGGGGGTGGGCGAGGCGCTGGTGCGCTATCTGCTGGAGCACTATCAGGCGCGCGGTCGGGCCTGGCTGGATGTCTCCGTGCTGCACGACAACGCGCAGGCCATCGCGCTCTACGACAAGCTCGGCTTCCAGCGCGTGCAGGTGTTCGCGGTCAAGCGCTGCAACGCGATCAACGAGCCGCTGTACACCCAGCCGGCCGACGACGAGCGCCAACTCAACGTCTACGCCCGCCTGCTCACCACGGAGGCGCGCAAGCGCGGCATCCACGTCAATGTGATCGACGCCGCGGCCGGCTATTTCCGGCTGGAGATGGGCGGTCGCAGCATCGTCTGTCGAGAGTCGCTCTCCGAGCTGACCTCCGCGGTCGCCATGAGCCGCTGTCAGGACAAGCGCGTCACCCTGCGGCTGCTGCGTGCGGCCGGCTTGTCGACACCCCTGCAGCGGCTCGCCGATGGCAGCGCGGCGGATGCGCAGTTCATGCGCGACTGCGGCGCGGTGGTGGTCAAACCGGTCGAAGGCGAGCAGGGTCAGGGCATTAGCGTGAATCTCTCCGGCGCGGAGGAGCTGGCGACCGCTGTTGAGCGCGCCCGCGCGCACTGCGACCGGGTGCTGATCGAACAGTTCTGTCCGGGGATGGATCTGCGCGTGGTGGTGATCGATGACCGGGTGGTCGCCGCGGCAGTGCGCCGGCCGCCCACTGTGGTCGGCGACGGGCGCAGCACCATCGGCGCGCTGATCGAAAAACGCAGCCGTCGACGCCAGGCCGCGACCGATGGTGAGTCGCGCATCCCGGTGGATGACGAGACCCGCCGTTGCATCGGCGCGCAGGGCTACGCGCTCGACGACGTGCTGCCGCCCGACCGGTCGCTGACCGTGCGCAACACCGCCAACCTGCACACCGGCGGCACCATCCACGACGTGACCGACGCACTCCACCCGGCGCTGCGCGCCGCGGCCGAGACCGCCGCCCGCGCGCTCGACATTCCGGTCACCGGGCTGGACTTCATCGTGCCCGATCCGGCCGAGGCGACCTACGTGATCATCGAGGCCAACGAGCGGCCGGGGCTGGCCAATCACGAACCCCATCCGACGGCGGAGCGTTTCATCGATCTGCTGTTTCCGAAAACCCGCAAAAACACCGACTAACAGGAGCGCATTGCATGGAAAAAATGGAGCTGGACTACGATTATCTCGAAGAGACCCTGTTGCAACTGCTGGCGATTCCCAGCCCGGTCGGCCTCACCGACGCGGTGGCGCGCTACACCGCGCGGCAGCTGGAGTCGATGGGGGTGCCGTTCGAGATGACCCGTCGCGGCGCCATCCGTGCCACCCTCAAGGGGCGGGAGCCGCGCCCGGCGCGCGCCATCGTCGCCCATCTGGACACCCTCGGCGCGATGGTGCGCGAGCTCAAGCCCAACGGCCGGCTGGCCATCGTGCCGATCGGTCACTGGTCGGCGCGTTTTGCCGAAGGCGGCCGGCTGACGGTGTTTACCGACAAGCGTCAGGTGCGCGGTACCTGCCTGCCGCTCAAGACCTCCGGGCACGCCTACGGCGACGCGGTCGACAGCCAGCCCAGCAACTGGGATCAGGTCGAGGTGCGGGTGGATGTGTCGGCGCGCGACATGATGGATCTGCAAGTCGCGGGCTTTCGGGTGGGCGATTTCATTGCCTTCGATCCCAACACCGAGATCACCCCCGGCGGCTACATCACCTCGCGCTATCTGGACGACAAGGCCGCCGTCGCCGCGCTGCTCACCGCCTGCAAGGCGGTGCAGGACGGCAAGATGGTGCCGCCGGTCGACGTCCATCCGCTGTTCACGATTACCGAGGAGGTCGGCTCCGGCGCCTCGGCCGCGCTGCATGGCGATATTGCCGAGATGGTGAGCATGGACATCGCCATCGGTGCACCCGGCCAGAACACCGACGAGCACGCGGTCACCATCTGCATGCAGGACATGAGCGGCCCCTTCGACTACCACCTCACCCGCAAGCTGATCGGGATCGCCGAGAAATACGACATTGCCCACCGTCGCGACGTGTTCCGTTTCTACCGCAGCGACAGCGCCGCCGCGGTGGAGGCCGGCAACGACATCCGCACCGCGCTGATCGGTTTTGGCGCCGACGCCTCGCACGCCTACGAACGCACTCACCGCTCGGCGCTGGTGGCGCTGGCTCGGCTGACCACTCACTACCTGATGAGCAAGCCGGTGGCCGCGCGCGATGAGCGCAAGCTGGCGTCGATCGATGGTTTTACCGAGCAGCTCAGGCCCGACGAAATGGTCGTGCCCGGCAACCCCTTGCCGGTGCCGCACGACTTCATGGGCACGCCGCCGGCGACCCGCAAGCCCCCGGCCAAACGGAAGAAGTAACCGGATCGCGCAGGCGCTTACTGGTCGTTCTGGCGGCGCGCTGCCACTTCGGTGGCGCGCAACTGGGCGGCCACTTTGTCGAGCACGCCGTTCACGAAGCGGTGGCCGTCAGTGCCGCCGTAGGATTTGGTCAGTTCGATCGCTTCGTTGATGACCACTTTGTAGGGCACCTCGATCTGGGTCGACAGCTCGTAGGTGCCCAGCAGCAGCACCGCCCGCTCGATTGGCGAGAGTTCGCCGACGCTGCGATCGGTGAACGGGGCGAAGTGCTCCTCCAGCGTGCCGGCGGCGTTGAGGGTGCCGCGCAGCAGGGTGTGGAAGAGGTCGCGGTCGGCCTTGTCAAAGTCGCTGTTCTGTTGCACCTGATCTTCGATCAACGCCACGCCATTGCCGGTCAGCAGCCACTGATACACGCCTTGCAGCGCGAATTCCCGCGCGCGGCGGCGGGCCGATCGGTTGCTCATGGCGCCACCGCGCGCAGCAGGTGCGCCATCTCGATCGCCGCCTGGGCGCAGTCCGTGCCTTTTTCCTGCATCCGCGCCAGCGCCTGGTCGTCGTCCTCGGTGGTGAGCACCCCGTTGGCGATCGGCAGGCCGGTGTCGAGGCCGACCCGGTTGATGCCGGCGGCCATTTCGTTGGCGACGATCTCGAAGTGGTAGGTCTCGCCGCGGATCACCGCGCCGAGGGCGATCAGCGCGTCGAAGTCCTCGCTGTCGGCCAGCGTCTGCAGCACCAGCGGAATCTCCAGCGCGCCGGGCACGGTGGCGATCAGGATGTCCTCGTCAGCCACCCCGAGCCGCTGCAGTTCGGTGACCGTCGCCGACAGCAGGCCCTCGCACACGTCCGGGTTGAAGCGGCTCATGACGATGCCGACGCGCAGGCCGTCGCCGTCCAGATTGGGTTCGATCTCGGTAATGTTTTCAAATCGGGGCATGTTCAGTCCTTGGGGTCGGCGTCGTCCGGGGTGGGCGCGTAGCCGGTCACTTCGAGGCCGAAGCCGGCCATGCTGGGAATCTTGCGGGGGCTGGCGAGCAGGCGCATCTTGCCGACCTGGAGGTCGCGCAGAATCTGGGCGCCGATGCCGAACAGGCGCGGGTCCCATTTTTGCGCCGGGCGCGGGGCGGCCGGGTCGTTGGTCAGTTGCGCCAGCAGGTCGCGCCCGGTTTGCGGGCGGTAGAGCATGATCAGCACCCCGCGGCCGGCGGCGGCAATGCTCTGCAGCGCGCTGTCGACCGGCACGCTGTGGCGGTCGCTGCCGGCGTCGAGAAAGTCGATCACGGTAATCGGCTCATGCACCCGCACCAGCGTCTCGGTGTCGGGCGTGATCTCGCCGCAGGCCATCGCCAGATGCACGTCGCCGGAGGTGGTGTCCTCGAAGGCGCACAGGCGGAACGGGCCGTGGGCGGTGGCGACGGTCTTTTCGGCGACTCGCTCGATCAGCGATTCGGTGGCCGCGCGGTATTCGATCAGGTCGCGGATCGCGCCGATCTTGAGCTTGTGCCCGGCGGCGAATTCGATGAGATCCGGCAGGCGGGCCATGGTGCCGTCGTCCTTGAGGATCTCGCAGATCACCGCGGCGGGCTCGACACCGGCCAGATGGGCGAGGTCGCAACCGGCTTCGGTATGGCCGGCGCGGATCAGCACGCCGCCTTTCTGCGCGGTGAGCGGAAACACATGGCCCGGCATCACGATATCCTCGGGCCGGGCGTGGCGCGCTACCGCAACCTGGATGGTGCGCGAGCGGTCGTGGGCCGAGATGCCGGTGGTGACGCCGCTCGCCGCTTCGATCGACACGGTGAAGGCGGTGCCGTGCGGGGTGCGGTTGTCGCGCACCATCTGCTGCAGGCCGAGCTGGCGGCAGCGCTCGTCGGTGAGCGTGAGGCAGATCAGTCCGCGACCGTGCTTGGCCATGAAGTTGATCGCTTCCGGCGT